>CADBME010000381.1 GCA_902795715.1 uncultured Lachnospiraceae bacterium
ATGAAAGGCAGGCTAATGACCGGTAAGAATCGTGTAAGTCTTTCTCCGAAAAAACTATCCCATACAGGTACATGTTTGTGTTATAATGAAGCTTACATAGTATTAATCAGTAAATAATTGATCGGGAGGTTTCCTATGAGATTTGAAAAGAAGAAGGTGCGGATTACCAGCCAGAAGATCATAGCTCATGTGTCCGCCGAATTCGCCAGGGCTTACGGCCTTCCGGAGGGACATGAGAGTGTGGCCTTCTTTTCCGTGGACAATGATGATGTGGCTTATCTGGCTGCGGACGATGCCACAAAGAAGGCAAGAGTCCGGGTGATTCACGCTAAAACCTTCTACGGAGGGGCCGACTGTTCCTGGAGTAAATACGGAGGGTCCATACTGGTCCTGATTTCCGGACCACGGGTGGAAGATGTGAAAAGCGGCTTGTCCTATATCCGGGATTTTGTCGATCGCAAGGCCGGACTTTACTGTTTTGACGGGGACGGGAGCAAAGAATTCTATGCCCAGACCATAGCCAAATCCGGGTCCTATTTCAGCCAGGCATTTGGTGTGGAAGAGGGACAGCCCTACTGCTATCTCTTTGGCAGTCCCATCGAATCAGCCTATGCTATTGATAAGGCTCTCAGAGCTTCGGATACGACTATGACCTACTACTGGTCACCGCCCTCGGTTTCCAATTCCTGTGGCGCTATCCTGACCGGTACGGAATCCGCATGCAAAACAGCAACACAGGCCTATATTGATGCCCTGGGCTCTGCCACAGAGAATCCTTTGAATTTATGAGTATGAAAAAGACAAATGTAAAAAGAGAAAAAATGGAGAATAAGACCAAAACAAATCAAAAGGACTGTCAGTCTGCCGGGCCAGACTTTGAAAGCCTGCTGAATGAATTGTCCGGCATTGATCAGATGATGTCGGATTTCCTGGCTACGGAGACGGAAGGGCTGATTGTCTGTGAGAACTGTTATGACACGGCCTTCGATGATGATGAGAATCTTGCTTCGTACACAGATGATGATGGAATGACTCATATATTTTGCTGCAGAGAATGCATGGAAGAATGGAAAGGAAACCGTTCATGAGAAAGATCATGTTTATCGGACGTAGTGCAGCGGGAAAAACAACCTTAACCCAGGCTATGAAGGGGGAGAGAATCACCTACAATAAGACCCAGTACATCAATCATTTTGATGTGATCATAGACACACCCGGCGAGTATATTCAGTCAAAAAATCTGGTATCTGCCCTGGCCTGCTTTACAGCGGAGGCGGATGTGGTGGGATTGCTGATGGATTCTACGGAACCTTATTCCCTCTATTCCCCCAATCTTACCCCGGTTTGCAACAGGGAGGTGGTGGGGATCGTCACCAAAATCGATCACTGGGCAGCCCGGCCGGAGCAGGCTGCAGCCTGGCTGGAACTGGCAGGCTGTTCCAAAATATTCTTTACCAGCGCCTATACCGGGGAGGGAATCGCCGATATTATCAGTTATCTCAAGGAAGAGAGAGATGTTCTTCCCTGGGAAGAGGTGAAAGCCCAGTATGATGATCTGGGATTTGGAGACGGAGAATCGGAAAAAGACAAAAGCCGTTTCCACAATATTTAAAAAGCTTCTGCAGGCGGAGTGAGATCCCTGCAGGAGAGGGGCGGCTGGAGAGAGAGCGGCCCTGGTGATTGAGTGAAAGAAGAGAGCGAAACTTTAGTGAGTATATGTAAGAAGAGAGTGCAGCTTTAGTGAGTATATGAAAGGAACGATGAGAGATGGAGATACTTGACAAGGTGCTTTCGGATCGCGTGGAAGCGATCAGTAAGGATATTATGGGAAAGCTGGTTTACCCGGTGGAATTTCAGAAAATGGATATTGAAAATAAGGACGATGTGAGTCAGCCTGTAGCCATGGATAACGGGAAGAAAAAGTTTATTGTCAAACTGGACTGCGGTCTCGATGACCATCTGTTTGAAAATGCTTTGATCCGTGACCTCATTTACTGCCAGCAGATGAGCGATAACGCTCCGATTTTGACTCCCAAGAGTGACAATGATCTGGATGCATACCAGACAGGTATGATGATCAGCTCGGTTATCATGGATATTGATGTGGAGAACAAGCTCAAGTCCTATGGTATGCATATCGACGACATTGACACCATGAGGCTTTCCGATCTTTTCGGTTTCCTCAAGTCCGGCATGTCTGACTATAACCGGGAGCTTTATCATATCCTGACCGGCCTTCAGGTGACCCTTCTCTATAATACCTCTTCCAAAAAGGGTAATGTGGAAGAGATCATAGAAACCTTTTCTCTGTCTGACCAGGCGGCCATGGATCTGATTGAACGATATATCGATATTGTTGACCGCTACGGAGTCAATGACAACCGGTCCATGATGCGGTGCATGAGGAAGATGGCTGCCGCATCCGGTATGAAAGGAAGATTGCTTTTGGAGTATGACGGCAAGGTGTCCGAGATCTGAAAGTACTTTACATACACGCTGAGAATATGGGGATATGTATGCCGTACTTTTGGGCAGGTATGCATCTCCCCTTTTATTATTTGCGAAAAACTGAAAGGAAACGCCATAGGACCTTTGTTTAGATCTGAAACCGGAGGAATGATATGACCAGACAGGAATTTCTTTCCATGATAGAAAAAAGACCCCTGATTCTTGACGGGGCGACAGGAACCAACCTGCAAAAGGCCGGCATGCCGGGCGGTGTCTGCCCGGAGTTGTGGATTCTCGACCATCCGGATGTTATTGTCGACCTTCAAAAAAGATATGTCCGGGCCGGGACAGACATTTTGTATGCCCCGACCTTTTCGGGAAACCGGATCAAGCTGAAAGAGTACGGGGCTCAGGACCGGATCCGGCAGATCAATATGGACCTGGTTAAGCTGTCCAAAGAGGCAGCACAGGGCAAAGCCCTGGTAGCAGGGGATATGACCATGACGGGAGAGTCTCTGGCCCCTGTGGGGACCATGGAAATAGGAACTCTGATCGATATTTACAGAGAACAGGCCGGATACCTGATTGAGGCCGGAGTGGATCTCTTTGTGGTGGAAACCATGATGAGCCTGGCCGAGACCCGGGCTGCTGTGATTGCCATCCGGGAGATCAGCGATCTTCCGATCATTGCTTCCCTGACTTTCCAGGAGAACGGGAGGACACTTTACGGGACAGATCCGGCGACGGCAGTGGTCGTCCTGCAGAATCTGGGAGCGGATGTGGTCGGAATCAACTGTTCCACCGGGCCGGAGGAAATGCTGCCTCTGGTAAGAAAAATGAGAGAATATGCGGATGTCCCCCTTCTGGCCAAGCCTAATGCCGGCCTGCCGGTCCTTGTCAACGAAGTGACGGTCTTTCCCATGGAGGCGGATGAATTTGCTTCCTTCGGACCGGATTTTATAGAAGCCGGCGCCGGCCTGATCGGAGGCTGCTGCGGGACGACTCCCGACCATATAGCCAGGTTGAAAGAAGCCGTTGACGGACTGGTGACCAGGCCGCCGGCCAATCAACATCCCATGGTCCTGACTTCAGAAAGAAAAATGCAGGAAATCAGTCTTGAGGGACGGCTCCTGGTGATCGGGGAAAGGATCAATCCTACCGGCAAGAAAGCTCTTCAGGCTGAACTCCGGGAAGGGAGTCTGGATATGGTCGAACAGTTTGCCCTGGAACAGGAAGCTATGGGGGCCCATATCCTGGATGTCAATATGGGAACCAGCGGGATTGAC
>CADBME010000382.1 GCA_902795715.1 uncultured Lachnospiraceae bacterium
CCAACCTTGATGTGTCTGCCTTTCCATCTGCAAGAGATAGACAAATATAACCATCAAGTTCTGATGTGCCTAATATCAATCTATCTCCTTGATTATCAATTACAATATTCTTCATAAACACTTCTATTTTATTAGTTCTACTTCTGGTCTTGTATTTCTGAAATTTGGCATGCACATACCTATGGACGCACCAATGTAAGTGGGGTCACATATAACATATTGCCGACCTTGATATATATAAGAATCTGCGTTAAGCTTTTGAGTAAAATTCACAGCTGTACATTCATGCATTGGATAATGAATTAAATGAACGTCATTACCTAACAGATTTGTAACTAAAAAATGATAGAAAACAGCCCTATCCTCACAATCGCACTCAGGGTAATAGAGTGTTTCTTCTACGAAAAATGGTTTCTCATATCCAAATTGATCCTCATCTGTAGCATATTCAAATGACTGTACGAATTGAAGAAGAAAGTTCGCGGCTTCAAGTTCTGACATGTTAGATATAAATTTTCTCATCTGTGAAAGGACCTGATTTCTTGCCTTCCTATCACCTTCCGAAACAGCATATAAAGGAATAGGCATTTGCGGGAATTGAGACATAACATTAATAAGATTCTCGTTAACCTCACCAGACAGAGTTCTCCCAGCGAAAGAACGAGAGAATCGTTTTGGCTTGTATGGTATATCCAAAGGCTTTGACATAACTAGATTCACGTATGCGCCTACATCGTCTGGCAACTGTGGAGTCAATAATCCTGCTTCACGATTTAACAAACCCTCTCCCCATATATAATAAGGTGTATTATGAATTATGATGTAATCATGACTATAAACCTTCTGTTTGAAAGGAATCAGATAAAACAAGTTGTTCCCATTTAAGGTAAGACGGATATCATAACCAAACTTAGCCATCATATACCAACAAATAAGATTTCTCGTGTTTGTATCAGCATTGGCTTTTATTTTTTTTACATAGCTTTGTATCAAAAGGAGCAAACACCAATCATTATACTTTGCTCCTATTGCAATATTCGTCATTTGAGGGAGTACATCTTTACATATTTGAGAGCTTTCGAGTTCTTCGAAATAAGCTAATATTCCCTCTTTGTTTGTTTCTCGAAGATTTCCTTGAACTTTCGCATTAGGTAGTTGCATCGTCATCCCGCACCATTCAAAGGAAACCAAATTGGCGGGATTAACAATTAAAGGTTGGGGATCATTGGGCTTATTTGGTGCTAAAGGTACAGCTGGTTTAATCTTCTTAGGGACTACCTCTTGGGGTTGGGGCGTAGAATCTTCTTTCTTCTCTGGTTGTACTTTTGGTTTTGGTAACGGGTAAGTTTTTTCCCCCTTAAATACAGTATAGTCGTCCCAAATGCCATTCAGAAACTTAGCATAATTATCCATTATGGACTTCCTGAATCCCTTATAACCTGAAAGAATCTTTTCACGATACTCTTTGAAGCTATCTTGCTTATCCTGTGCTGATACTGCTAAGAATGGAATAAGCGTCAATATGTAAATAAATAGAATTCTTCTCATGACTAAAAATTTGATAGTCCATAAATACCGAAGTCAGGATCTTTCTCAGGCTGCCACGTGCGGACCTTAATAATTGGGCTGTCTGGGTTATTGACGTCAACCATTAGGAATAGATAGCCGGTATCTCCATATGTGCTGGAATAATAATCCTGTTTTATCTGAATACCGTATGTCTCACCTCCTTTTCCTGCTTTTACAATGTCATTGTTTGCAAAACGAATGTTGATAAATTCATTTCCAGAAAAACAGTGTTCCAAATTTCTAAGATATTCTTCCTTTGATTGACGATTATATTTGATAATCTTAGAATCTATATATTGAGTACGTTCCGTTGTGTACTTATGATTGTTAGTAACGCGTCCTGTGATTATGAATGCATTATCATCAAAAACTTTTCTGATATAATCGAAATCTTTTAGAGCATAAGCAGTTTTATATTCTTCAAGGAAATTGACTAAAATAAGACGGGCGTCCATAGTCCAAACGTCTTTCATCATAATGTCATCATAGGCTTCTTTTCCCAATCCAAAGAGGACTTTGTCTATCTTCATATTTCCATTGAATGTAAAAACAACATTCTCAACGAACTTTCTATTGTTATTCTTAAATGAAAATGACATAGTCAACCCTCGGCATATTACTTTATCTCCTAGGGTATTAATCTGAATATTAGATTTCTCTAACAAGGTCGCACGACCATAATTAATGAGGTTTTGGAATTGACTCCACCCTTTTGGACTGAAATAATTTTCCAACGTTCCATAAGCCTTTTGTGAGATGGCTTTTGATATACTATTTAGTATAGTGATATGCTTCTCGTAGTCTTCATTGATAGTTGAGACATTTGTTGAAGAACGAATTTCATTAATATCAGATGAATACTGACTAGTTCCCTGTGAGAGGAGATCAACTTTAATATATGCATCCCTAAAAACAATGTCTCCTGTTAAAGCCATCACATTCTCAATTTCCCTATCAATATGGCTTTCGCCCGCAAATTCATATTCGCATTTAATCCTAATATTGTCAGCTATTTGACCTGGCCGTAGATCTATCACGCCTTGCCCATCTTTTGCACTATATATGTTGCTCCAATCCATACCATCAAAGTATGTATAATCAAAGCTATTAATTGGCTTCCCCTTGTATTTGAATGATAATATGACCTCGTTACTTAGTTTTTTTATTGGCGTAATGGTAATCTCTGAAAAGATATCATTCATACGTTCAGGAATCCATGTAGTAAGTAGCCGTTCTTTGCCGTCAGGACACATAAACTTGACCTCATTTGAATACTGAAGGCTTTTTAGGAGGCATAATGCCCAATAATAGTTACGTAAAGCATCGTCGATTTTCCTTTTTTGTTCTGCACGTATTGCACTTTCTACCATATCAAACACTTTTGCCTTACGACCTTCAAAGATACGAGTAATCTCTGTAAGTTTCACAAAACGAACGACATAGGCTTTTGGCTCATTCTCAATCACTATACGCTGAGTATTTGTCAAAGTTGCTTGAGAATAAGAATTAACGATAGATTTGTATATACTGACCGCATCAAGACTTCCATGTTTGTTCGTTTCCTCTTCAATACTCGTAAAAGAACTTCTTACATTAACAGATATTTTACTAATTAAGTCTTGAAGTGCTGCATCATCAGCCTGTTTAAGTGTATTTCCCCAGCCTTCACCATATAAGTAGTCCTTGTCAGCTTTTATCTCTGACACACTTTGAGAGTATAGTTTAGTATACCCTATTATGAGTAATATGACAAAATAGAATTTTCTCATATATTAAATATCTCTATCTAACATTCCTTTTGAATCATCCCCCTTCCTCTCTTTATTATCTCCAGGAGCCACCTTTTCATTGATATATTTAGATATAATTTCTGCGTATTTTTGTGCTGCTATAGATTCTTTTGCAGCATTTTCAAATGCTTTTAGTCTTGCATTGTGGGCGGCTTCTTCGTTAAAAAGGAAAAAAGATTGCATCTCGAAAGACCCATCATTATTATTACGAATTATACTAAAACTCTCCTTGATTTCCCCCTTTATTTCTTTTTCAATAGCTCGTTCATAGGCCGCATAGAAATGATCAAACTCTACAGTTAGATTGTCTGCATCAGCACCCATATCGCTCACTACTCGTCCTTTGATTAATGAACCAGCCTGTGAGGCATAGATTGTACACGCATTGTTCGCTGCTATCTGTCTGCCTATATTTTTGGACTTGAAAGCACTTGCTATACCTACTATTTCAGACACATTTTCACCACCTTTATTCAGCTTTTCATAATGGTTTAGAAGTGCAACCTCAAGACTCCTGGAACTGCCAAAGATTTCCCATTTCCCCTTCTTCAATTCCTTCATCTTCGTCTTATATTCCTTCTTCAAAGCCTTACTCAGCAAATCGCTTTGTGCATCTAATGACAAAGCAAAAACGAAGACAAACAACGTCATCAATAAAAACATCTTTTTCATTTTACACGCTATTATATCCCAAGCAGACTCCCATAACTTGGCGGTTCTTAGTTATTCATAGCTATATATACGAAGAAGCGTGGGAATCTACCTGCTACTCGTCCCACACTCTGAGGCTCTGGCATCGCCCTATCCGTTGAACGAGCAACGCCGAAGCCCACGGCGATGTGTATATAAACGACTTGAAATGCAAAGGAGCCAATAATGACTGTCTGCAAATCGTATGTCGGATATTACATACCCATGAGCGTCTTTGTTGCTTTGGTTCTTGACGGATAGTATGGAACTGCCAGATTCCAGAGTGTCAAGCACAAAGCGTCAAGTACGCTTTTCCTATATATAGGTCCTCATTCCTCTATCCCACCTCTAATGGCGGGCTTCGTTCTGAGAACGTTGGCA
>CADBME010000383.1 GCA_902795715.1 uncultured Lachnospiraceae bacterium
ACAGCAGGTGACAAGATCCCAAGCAGAGGCAATGGGCTTTACTCCTTGTGGCAGATGTCATCCATAACAAACACTGGCAAAAAGTACTATTATCATTATGAGGAATGTGGTAAATGAAAATTAGTAAAAGGTTTGCTCATATAATGTTATTATTGAGCATGATCTTTGTTTCCAATGCTTTACATGCCCATGCGGCAGCGCCTTTTGAACTTCACCTTCTGGATGTCGGTCAGGGGCAAAGTGTTCTTGTGGAAGCTGATGGACATTATATGTTAATTGATGGAGGCGGCAGAGATGCTTCTTCTTTCGTAATCAGTTATCTTCGGCAGCAAGATATAGAGAATTTGGATTGTATAGCTGTTAGCCATTATGAAGAAGACCATATGGCTGGTTTAATTGGTGCGCTATCTGTTTTTCATACCGATTTATTCCTCGCTCCATCTTATATCGGCGAAGGAGATCTATACCAGTCAATGGCAGTTGCAGCTCTTTCTAACGGTTGTACGATAATGCATGCGGCAGCAGGGCGGCATTTTCAGCTTGGAAATGCAGAAATTGAAGTGATTGGACCGGTAGGTGAGTACTCTTCTGACAATGATCGCTCTTTGTCCTTTAGGATTATCTATGGCAATGTAGCTTTTATAATCTGTGGAGATGCTGAACAACAGAGTGAATTGGATATGGTCAGCAATGATGTCAACTTGAAAGCGGACGTATATGTTGTTGATCACCATGGAAGCAGTACTTCCAGCATGGATGATTTTCTTGATGCGATTTCACCAACTTATGCGCTTATCAGCTGTGGTGAAGATAACGGATATGGACATCCTGCGATGGAAACATTGCAGCGGTTTCAAAATCATGGGATCACTATGTTTAGAACTGATAAACAGGGCACCATTGTTGCCTCATCCGATGGAGCCGATATCTGGTTTAACATAGATCCGTGTGATGATTGGTCTGCCGGAAACGGAGCTATTAGTTTTGAGGGGGTCATCACAGAAGGACCGCCACCGATTACGCGCCAGATGCCCGCGGATGCGACAAATGATCTTTATCAATATGTATGTAATACGAATACGAAGAAATTTCATTATCCTGAATGCGACAGTGTCGATCAGATGAAAGAAGAAAACAGGTTATATACAGATTTGAACAGAGTTGATTTGATAACACAAGGATACGAGCCTTGCGGGAATTGTAATCCATAAGGAAGGAGAAATGTGGCGTTGTAAATAATAGCCTCATAACCATCTGTTATCGATGGAATTGCTTTATACTGCGATTACCAGAGCACAAAAGAAGGTTACAATCCTTTTGCAGGAAGACATAGGTACTTTGACTATGCTTGGGCACATTGAGAAGTCTGCAGTCAGAAGAATCAACTCATCGGTGTTTACGTTTAATCCTCTTCCGGAAGAACTACTGTATATTCAGAACTGGTATTCTGATGAGAGGAAACTGGCTACTTTGTCGGAATACTTTGTGAGATCAAAGTCCGAGGTCATAATTGCCAATATGCTTGTGTCAGAAGATGTGCCGTTCGTTTACGAGGAACCGCTATATGCTCCAGATGGGACGATGTTCCTACCTGATTTTACAGTGAAATTCCGAGGTGAAACCTATTATTGGGAGCATGTTGGTAGGCTGGATCTTCCAGATTATCGTGCACACTGGGAGATTAAAGAAAAGTGGTATGAGAAGCACTTCCCGGGCAAGCTATTGATAACATATGAAGGGAAAGATTTATCGACAGCTGCTATAGACATTATAAAAGGACATAAATAGATATTTTATTTCTAGAGAGTGCTCATACACTTTTTTCTTCAATCAAGTAGGAAATATACTTTAGGAGAATAACCATCATGCTTCAAAACGGACTCTACGAACAGGTGATCAGTAAAGGATTGGAAGAAGAACTCTCCCAGTCTGATAAGCTGTGCCAGACGGCTCCGATTGATTCAGCTGAAGCAGCAAAGGTGTTATCAAAATATGTTGCTCAAGTAGCAGAACAGCGCTTTCAACAATTACAGGATAACGGAGCTGACATAAAAGATCAGATTGAATTGGCTAATCACATGATACGGGCATTGATGCAAGGAAAACCTAATGGGGATGACTCTGCATCTATAGCTGAAAGCGCAGAGCAGCTACTGGCTTTACTAGATCGGAAAAATAATATTCAAGCTGTTAATGAAAAGGCTTCAATAGTTCGCCCAGAGACATCCCTTGCTTTAACCAGCCTATTTACTGGAGCCGTTCATGAGCCCCAGATGTATTTGGAATTAAAGAAGGAGATCGTATCATGTAATCGTATTGATATGCTGGTGTCTTTCATAAAATGGAGTGGGCTACGGCTCATCATGAACGAACTTTCCGAATTTGCAAGAAATGGAGGAAAACTAAGAGTCATTACAACGTCGTATATGGGGGCTACTGATGTAAAAGCAGTTGAGGAACTACGGAAACTCCCTGGCACCAAAATAAAGGTTAGTTATGACACCAAACGTACTCGTTTGCACGCGAAAACATATGTTTTTTATAGAGATACCGGCTTTACTACGGCTTATGTTGGATCCTCTAACCTCTCAAACGCGGCTATTTCCAGCGGACTGGAATGGAATGTCAAAGTGACACGAGCAGATCTTCCGGAGACAATTGATAAAATAGCTGCTACTTTTGAGAGTTACTGGAATTCCAGTGAATTTGAAGACTATACGGAAGAAAAACAATATGACCTTGTCAGAGCCTTAAAAGCGGAAAAATATTTTGATACCAACAAACCGGAACTCTATACGCTGGACATTCAGCCATATTCATATCAAAAGGAGATCCTTGATAAACTGGAGGCGGAACGAAAGGTACGCAAACATATGCGAAACCTGGTAGTGGCCGCTACTGGCACTGGTAAGACAGTGATCTCTGCATTTGATTACAAACGTTTCCGGAAAGAGCAGGCGGGAGGGCATTGTCGACTTTTGTTTGTTGCTCACCGAGAAGAGATTCTTCGGCAAAGCCTGTACACTTTTCGAGCTGTTTTGAAGGATGCCAATTTTGGTGATCTCTTTGTTGGCGGAAACTTGCCGGACAGTTTAGAAGCACTTTTTATTTCCATTCAGACTTTTAATTCTAGGGACTTTAGGCGATCAACCCAAGCCGACTTTTATGATTACATTGTGGTGGATGAATTTCATCATGCTGCCGCGCCGACTTATCAGGAACTGCTAGGATATTATCAGCCTAAGATTCTTCTTGGCCTTACTGCGACACCGGAACGAATGGATGGAAAACGAATACTTCCTTATTTTGACAATCGCATTGCAGCTGAGATTCGTCTGCCTGAAGCGATTGACCGGAAGCTGCTTTGTCCTTTTCAATACTTTGGAGTCACAGACACGGTCGACCTGGATCAGCTTAGGTGGTCTGCGGGCGGTTATGACAAAGGTGAATTAACAAAGGTTTATTCTTTAAGCGGGAGAGTAGCTGAGAATAGGGCGGGGATGATAGTTTCGTCGCTTTTGAAGTATGTGACGGATATGGATACAGTAAAAGGCCTGGGATTCTGTGTTAGCATACAGCATGCAGAATTTATGTGCCATTTCTTTAATGAGAAGGGTATTCCGTCGATGCATTTGACCGGGAAATCGGCTGAAGAAGAACGTAAAAATGCGAAAAATGATTTGGTATCTGGCAAGGTGCGCTTCATCTTTGTTGTGGACATTTATAACGAAGGTGTAGATATACCAGAAGTAAATACCGTGTTGTTTCTAAGACCAACAGAATCGCTGACTATTTTTCTTCAACAGCTTGGAAGAGGTTTACGACTTGCAGAAGGAAAAGAGTGTTTGACTGTACTTGATTTTATCGGTCAGGCAAATAAGAAGTATCATTTTGAAGATAAGTTTGCAGCACTGCTTTCAAATACTACAAGAGGTGTATCGCGAGAAATTAAGGATGGTTTTGTTTCAACGCCGAAAGGCTGCTATATCCAATTGGAAAAGAAAGCTGAAAAATACATTCTAGATAATATCAGGGCTGCTTATGGTAACAGTGCGGGACTCGTCATGAGGATTGCCTCATTTGAGGAGGACTCTGGACAACCGCTGTCATTGGCTGCATTTCTTGAATACAATCATTTGGATCCGCGCAGTCTTTATAAATTCTCCAGTTTTTCAAGGCTTTGTGTGAGGGCTGATGTTAAGGATGATTTTAAGGAAGATCTTGAGGAGACACTAACGAAAGCTTTAGCCAGACTGGCTGTATTGGATTCACAGCGCCTTATACAGTTTTTGCTGGTTATTCTTCCCAGGCTCGACAATATAGACTTTAATGAGTTTTC
>CADBME010000384.1 GCA_902795715.1 uncultured Lachnospiraceae bacterium
CTTGTTTAATCTTCTGCAATTCGGAAGTATTGGAGAAGAAGAACAAACTGTAGCTGAAATCGTGCAAGGCCTGTATTATGAGGGTTATGATTTTATTCATTTCTGCACATTATCAATCCCAATGATGATCGTAGAAGTTGTGATTCGTCTTGCCTATGGTATCAAGAGAATTAGAGAAGGGCACTCGATAAATGAATCGATACCAATTTCATTGAATCGTACCAAGCATCCAAAACTTGGAACAATGCTTTTCATTGGACATGCATCAGCCACTGCCGCAAATGCCGGTAAGGTTTATTTCACAAAAAATCCAATGGCAATCAATTACCCACAATGGATTGCTTTTGCAAAAAACGCATATCAACAGGTTAAATGGGTAATGCTCCAAAAACCTGCTGCAAGGGAATCATATGTTCAAGGCTTATTGTACGAGGAATTGGATGAAGTCTTTAAATCTGCTGATGAAACATTTGAAGCATTCTCCGCCGAGTATATAGTGGTATTCGAATAATAGTTATGTATCGAAGAGAACATTCTCTTTACTTCTTTCCGCATCTCCGAAAAATGCATTTTCAGTAGACCGCATCGTTGGGCTCGATTTTATCACCAGTTATGCTGCGGACTTCAGCCTGCCATACGGGAATCTACACGGCGACAATCATTTGAAATATGGTGAGATTGTTAGCCGTCGGCTCCTAGTTCAAGAACGTAGTAGAAAGGACATAATTAGAAAACATGGGATTATATGAGATGTTTAGAAATTGGGTTTTAACTAATCCAAACGCATCAATTATAGCATTTCTGTTGGGAGGCGCTGGTATTGTTGTGGCTATTGTAATTGCGGCAATACAAAGAACCCGTAAGCAGTTGGAGTATCATTATTACACAGTCGAAATAATCAATCCTTTATCTCTAAATGCAAAAGATTTAGAGATCCTCTATAAGAAGCAGCCGATAAAACAATTAAGTGTAACACGTTGCGATATTATTAATACGGGAAATTCATATATTGAATATGCTCAAGATGTTTATGATAGTCACCCCATATGCATTAAAATGTCAGAGGGAGTCGATATATTATCTGCTGAATTAGTATATGTTTCTGATGATGTGATTATACAGAATAATGCATCTTTAGAAGTAAAGGATAATAAAGTCCAACTTTTCTTCGATACGATAGAGCGGAATAAATATATGTCAATAAACCTATATCATACTGGTACTGAGAAGAGCCATCTAAAAGTTATTGGACGACTCAGGGGCGGAGATATTAGACCACATGTTGCTACTATGCGTTTTAAGGTAGGTGTAACGATTATATTTATTATTTTAGAATATAGTTTTGTAGATAAATATTTGACTGGAGATGGAAATAAATGGCATCAGATTGTATTTGCCGTATTATATGCCATTTTTTATTACATGATTATGAGTGGTCGAATTCTGTTTAATAGAAGAAGAAGCAGAGAAGAACTACTAAATAAAATAGCAGAAAAGGAAAATGACTGATTAATCATCGTGCGTGGACAAAATAATGTAAGGTGTGCTAAAGAAGCTTGGAAAGTGGGGAACTGCGAGATGAGCAGCTGGTTTTCTCCAGAAAAAAAGGGAAATAAGGTCATCGGCTGATATGTTTCCACATACGTAGAAGTTCAGAACCGGTTGACATGTTCCCCGCGAACCGATAAACCGTGGATATGTTCCTAAACGCAGTTCCGCGAACGGGCGAGGGATATGTGTATCAATATCATTGTCTCGAGCGGTATCGAGACTGTCTGTCAAATGGTCCGGACGAACAGTTAAAACCTACCTTAACTGATAAAGATATAGCCTGGACTGACAGAGGTATTGCCTGTACTAATAATCAGGTAGAATGTACGGATTCATCCGTGACAGTCCTGTTAATATCTGGCTGTAATGAACGCCTTTGGGGTTTTTTACAAAAACTGTGAGACCTCCAGCGAATCCACTTCTTCAGAAAGTTTCTGTAAATTTTTCATTTATATCAATATACCAACTC
>CADBME010000385.1 GCA_902795715.1 uncultured Lachnospiraceae bacterium
CTTCGAACATACCCTTGACCTCTTCAAAGGTGAGGACAAAGTCGATATCACTTCGGATGGTCCTGCGTCCGGCTTCCAGTTTCTTGGCCGCGCAGGGACCGATGAAGGCTACCTTGCATCCGGGATGAAGGCGCTTGATGATCCGGCCGGTCAATACCATTGGCGTCAGTGCCATGGAAATATTCTCCGCCTGATCAGGGAATACCTTCTTTACCATAGCTGCCCATGCCGGACAGCAGGAGGTTCCCATGTAAGGCTTCTCGGCGGGTACTTCCCGGACAAAGTCATCTGCTTCCTCCAGGGTACAGAGGTCGGCACCGATAGCGACTTCAACGATATCTTCAAAGCCCAGAGCCTTGAAAGCCGTCCGTAGTTTTCTTGCCGTCATATCCGGTCCGAACTGGCCATCTACCGCCGGTGCGATTGCCGCATAAACGGGAACATCTGACCGGATGGCCTGAATGGTCTGGAAAATCTGAGCCTTATCCGCGATGGCTCCAAAGGGACAATTGGCCAGACACATACCACAGCTTACACACTTGTCCTGATCGATCTCTGCTCTTCCGAACTCATCCGACCCGATGGCATTCATACCGCAGGCATTGACACAGGGCCTCTTCATGTGAACAATAACATGGTAAGGACAGGTCTGAATACATCTGCCACATTTGATACACTTATCCTGGTCAATGACAGATTTACCCTCTTTGAAGGAAATGGCATCTTTGGGGCAAACTTCATGGCAGGGATGAGCCAGACAACCCTGGCAGCCATCCGTAACCATCACCTGATTATCCGGACAGGCATGGCAGGCGAATTTGATCACATCGATCAGAGGCGGCTCATAATATTTTTCCGGCTTAACACACTCCTCGGCCCCAGTGGAAACCGGTGCGTGCTCTGAGGCTTTCCGGAGATTCAGTCCCATGGCCAGACGCATCCTCTCCTTAACGATGGCTCTCTCAAGGAAAACGCTTTCACGGTATTTGGACACCTCACCCGGAATAATCCGGTATGGGATCAATTCCATCTCGGACAGATCCCCCTCCTTATAATTGTAGGAAAGTTTAGCTACTTCAGCATACACCCTTTTCCTGATTTCATTGATTGACGTATAGATTCCTCTCATTTTACACCTCTCCTGCTTTCTAAAGTGAACAAATCATCAGCCAACATCGACATCAACACTAAAATACCATCCGGAAAAAGATATTTTCATATATCTTTTCAAATATCATTCTCAACCGGATTACATTGCATGCCCGATCTGGTTTACCTTAAGCATAGCCTGGTAAACCATATCCGGGGTCACCTTAAAGGGTTCGTTTTTGGAATGTGCTGCCGGGTCTGCAGCTACGGCAGCGGCCTTTTTCATTTTGTCCACATCTTTCTCAGTCAGGCCGATTTCTTCGAGAGTAGTAGGAAGACCTACACTCTTACAGAATGAAAATACTTCATTTATAAGTTCCGGATCCTGATCTTCAAGGATCAGCTGGCAAAGTGTGCCAAAGGCAACCTTCTCCCCATGATAATAAGCATCACATTCTTTGATATGGGTCAGGCCCTTGTTAATTGCATGAGCTGTTGCCAAACCGCCACTCTCAAATCCCAGCCCGGACAAGAGGGTATTGACCTCCACAATCCTCTCAACCGCCAGAGTGCATTCCTTGTTCATGGCATCCTGTCTGGCCTGGGCACCGTATTTGATAAGTGTATTATAACATGCTTCAGCCAAAGATGCACCTGCTACTGTGGTATATCCGCCCGCAGGATTCTTTGAAGATGATTTGAGGCAGGCCCCCGTCTCAAAGCGGGTAGCCAGCGCGTCGCCCATCCCGGAAACCAGCAGTCGGACCGGTGCTTTGGCTATAACCTCCGCATCCACCAGTACCAGTTCCGGATTTCTGGGAAGCTGGTAGGTCTTGAGGGAAACTCCTTCTTCTGAATACAGTACGGCTCTTCCCGGGGTAGGGGCATCGGTCGCCGCGATGGTGGGACAGACCACTGTCGGCAGATTCCGCTTCCACGCGACAAACTTTGCCGTGTCCGTCACCTTGCCTCCACCGATTCCCACGGCATAATCGCAGCCTTCACTTTCTGCAATCTCTGCCTGCCGGTCAATCTCTTTTTTTGTACATTCACCGCCAAAGGTCTGCATGACCGGATTGATCCCATGGTCTTCAAAACTCTTTCTGACCATATCACCAAACCGCTGCATTCCGCCCTTACTGAGCAGAACAAAGGGTCTATCTCCTAAAGGTCCGGTATATTCTGCGATATCACCTAACAGACCTTTTCCCAGGATATATTTTCCGGGGCTCACAAATACATAGCTCATATAATACCTCCTTTATAGCGGAACAAAAGCGATCTATTCATCTGATCCATTATGGCGGACTACTTCAAATCGCTGGAGTTCATAGTTTTCATCTTCCCGTATTCCACCTTTTTGCATGGCGATAGCTACCTGCTGCCGGGGATTGTCTACCCCCTCAAGGTCCGGCAGGAGCAATCCTCTTTTCCTTCCGCAGCTGACAATCACCCCATACCGTTTAACATCAAGTTCATCGATACTCCTGATCTTCTCCGGCTTTCCGAGCACGTCCACGCTGATCTCCAGCCATTTAAGTTCGTCCGGCCTGATAGGATCAAAACGAGGGTCCCGGGTGGAAGCACTGACAGCATTGCGGATGATTTCCTTTGCCAGGCAGTCTGTAGTGGGCATGATGGTTCCGATGCATCCCCGGAGCCTCCCATGCTTATGGATGGATACAAAGGCCCCGGCCCGGGTTTTCAGCAACTCCTCAGGCAAATCCTCCGGAAGGGGAAGCATTCGTTCCTTTGTGATGTATTCTTCCAGGGATTGCCTGGCAAGCCGGACATAGATATCTGATTTCTCTGCCCGGGCAGCTGCTTTTTCCTGGCTTTCTTTTAAATACTGATCCAGAAAATGTCTGTCTTCTCCTTCTCCCTCCGGGTAGAAGCTGCAGATTCCATAGCCCACGCCGGTTACATCCTGATGGGACAGGGCTCTGGCCCGGACTTTCATCCCGTCGAAGGCGCCGGCCATAATCACAAAGGATCGATGACCGCACTCTGCGGCTTTTTCACAGAAGCTTTCCTCAAATTCCAGTATTTCCCCGAAAGCTCCACGGCTGCACACATCCATAATGCGGTCATCATAGACAGGACCTTCCGGGGCAAAACCATAGGGACCATAGGACTGTAATTTATGAGAGAGATCGCCGCTGGCCACAAGTACGATCTTTCGGTCGATTGCATCCGCCGCCTGCCTGATCATCATGCCCAGCCTGTAATGATCTGCCAGAGGAAGTCCTGAGAGACCGACGCGGACGACTTTAAAGTCCTGGTATTTCTGTCGTATAAACCAGAGGGGAACCATGGTTCCATGATCCAGACGGGCATTTCTCTCTCCCAATGTACCTGCCGGAAAGTCTTCCAAGGCGGCAAGCATGCAGATCTCGTTTACAAGGTCCTCATCATACTCCTCATGAAAAATGACCTTGCCGGCATGAAAATCAGCAAAAGATCCCCTGGCTTCCGACCCCGGTGAAATGTGGAAATAATCGGAGTACATAGTGGCATGGGGACTGCTGATAATGATAGTCTCCGGTTTTAACCGGCCAATCTCCTCCGCCACTTCCCGATAAGCCTTAATGGTCTCCTCTATCTGTGCCTCACTTCCCCTTCCGATATCCGGAATGATCATGGGAGGATGGGGCACCATAAAAGCAGCCTGCAATGACATAGGGTAATCCCTTCCTTTCTGTATTTCTAAATTTCTATATTTAATTTACAATTTATTATTTACAGTTAATTAAATTTACAGTTAATAAAACAGTATTTAATCTAACAGTTGCCGGTGTAGACGGTTTTCAGGTGCTCCCTGGCAACATCGGCCAGATGGTATATCCTCTTAACATCGGTAGCATCCCGGTCTGTCATATGGAAGCGTGGAAAAAAGCGGCTGACATGAAGGGGAATCTTAAAACCGATCCGTTTCCCGGAAGCATCCTCCAATCTTGAAATCCAACGGGTCATCTGCCTCATTTCCTCATCACTGTCATTTTCCCCCGGTATGATCAGGGTAGTCAGCTCAACATGGCAGACTTTGACCGCTTCCCTGATGAAATCCAGAACCATTTCCAGACTCCCTCCGACCACATTCTCATAGTACCGGGTGCTGAAACCCTTGAGATCAATATTCATGGCATCAATATAAGGGGCAATTTCCTTAAGAATCCCCAGGCCGGCAGTCCCATTGGTCACAAGGACGTTCACCATCCCCTCTTCATGGACAAGACGTCCGGCATCTCTGACGTATTCATAACCGATCAAAGGCTCATTGTAGGTGAAAGCCAGACCGATATTACCCGAAGACCGGTAATAGAGAGCCGTAGCAGCCAGCTCTTCCGGTGATATATAATCCCCATTCTTCCGGTATTCCATAGCCTGTTCCGACCAGGAAATCTGATGATTCTGACAGAAGGGACAACGCAGATTGCAGCCATAGCTGCCCACGGAAAGAATCAGACTGCCCGGATGAAAATGACCTAAAGGCTTCTTCTCGATAGGATCCAGAGCCAGGGAAGTTACGATCCCGTAATTATCCGGGACAACCTTCCCCTCCCTGCAGGTTCTTACCCCGCAGAAGCCCCACATACCTTCTTTAATCTCACACTGCCGGAAACAAACATTGCATCTGGCCATTCAATCACCTCCCCCTCAGACAGGGTGGGACAATGGGGACGTTTCATATTGTCCCACATTGTTTAATCATTAACAAACCGGGACAGTGGGGCTCTCTCATATCATCTCACTCTCCTGATGGACCTTTTGTTTTTTGACCACCATAAAATAGAAAATAAAACAAATAATAATCTGATAGATCGTAGAACAGGGTATACTCAGCCCTATGGAAAAGAGAGTGCCGACAAATCTTCTCATCAGATAGGCCACAGGTATACGGATCAGAAAAGCAGCAGTTACCCCCTGGATCATCACAAACCGTGTCCTGCCCAACCCATTGTAAAAACCGATGAAGCAGAAAAGGAAACAGGTAAAGAGGCAGTCAATCCCATAGGCTTTGAGATATCTGGCACCGTCCACCACTACCCTGGCATCGTTTGCAAAAATTGAGCAGAGTAAGTCTCCATGGAAAAAGGAGACATAAAACATCACGACGCCGAAAGCTGTAGATAATGCGATAGCAAGTTTCAGCCCCTGGAGGGCTCTGTCATCTTTACCCGCACCATGATTCTGGGCAACATATGCACTCATAGCCTGCATGAAAGCCAGAGGAATCAGCATGATAAATCCACAGACTTTTTCCGCAACGCCCACACCCGCCGAAGCCACCAGACCCAGGGTATTGGCAATAGCCTGTATGACCAGAAAAGACAATCCTACCAGAAAATCCTGAAGGGCAATAGGGGCACCGAAGTGGACGATTTTTTGCAAGACCGGCTTGCTTATACGGATATCTTTTTTTGTAAGTGTAAAGGGGAGCTCTCTCCTGCTGAGAATGAACAGGGAAGCCAGAACGCTGATGGTCTGGGATGAAACGGTAGCAATGGCTGCGCCGGACGCACCAAGATGAAATCCGGCTACAAGAATCACGTCCCCGATAATATTACACACACTGGCAATCACCACAGTCATCAAAGGAGTCTTCGAGTCCCCCAATCCCCTCATGATACTGCCAAGGACATTATAAGAAACAATCATAACGGATCCTGCTCCGCAAATGGCAATATATCTTTGGACATGTCCAAAAGACTCCACAGGCGCATTCATGGCCTTAGCCAATGAACCGGACAGGGTCGGAAGACAGATTGAAAGGAACAAACCTGCTGCCAGGAAAATGACAATACTTGTCCCTATGATACGGCTTCCTGACTTTTTATCTCCCTGGCCAAGGGTCTGACCCAGATAGATCGTGGTTCCCATGGCAAAGGAACTAACCAGATTGGTAATGGTCATCATGAGATGAGAACCTACCGCAACACCGGATACATCCTCCGCCATGGCATATTTACCCACCACCATCAAGTCCACTGCTCCATAGAGAGCCTGTAAAAAAAGAGCCAGAAGAATCGGTAATGAAAATTTCAAAAGAGGGCCCACAATAGGTCCCTGTGTAAAATCTGCTGTTTTATTCATATTTTTTCCCTGATTCACAGTGAGTGACGGCTCCCACCACTTTCGTTTTACTAAGAAGTGGGGGCTTCCTGTTCAAGGCCGGATACGGCCAGATACCACAGGC
>CADBME010000386.1 GCA_902795715.1 uncultured Lachnospiraceae bacterium
ATCTTTTTAACAGCGATTATTCCCTTCTGAAAACTGGGACGTCAATGGTGGAACTGGATGTTAATGGAACGGTTGTAAAAGTTCCTGTAGCTTCGGTGCTCGCCGCAACATCAGATATGAAGCTGTATGCAATCATAACTTCCCGTGATGATACCGGAAGAATATCCAATTATGCAGTGAACCTCGGAACTCTTGAATTCACCGGGAAATCACTCAGAAGAATCCTGAATAAAGACGGGGAGTCAATTCTGGAAGAGTACCTGCAGAAGAACTGATATGGCTAAGTCGAAAAAAAGATTGAGGAAATCAGTAAGAACACTGATAACAGTATCTGCGGCACTGGCAATCGTCGCAGTTTTTTCTATGCTGGCGCGTCAGTTTAATGAGATAAGAACAAATCAGATTTCCGGCGGGACAGAAAAAGCAAAGATGAATCAGATAGCATCGCCGGATCAGATAGAAATTCCGAAAGCAGATCTGACAAAGTATTCAACATACAGGTCTGATACTGACTATGCGGTATACGAAGCAAATGCTTCAAGAATTAAAAAAATGACAGAAGAAAAAAAGAGTTTTGTTGCATACATGGCATATGCCGGATGCCCGTGGTGTGAACAGGCATTGCCTGTCCTGAATGAAGAGTGCAAAAAAGCAGGAACATATATTGAATACATCGATGTAAAGTCCGGGGATATTACAAAGGAGGATTTTGACATATTCGTAGAAATGATCGGCAGTCTGGGATCTCATGATTCCAATGGGAATCCGAAACTGGAGGTTCCAACAGCAATATTTGTAAAAAACGGAATGGTTGATTCAATTCATATCTCAACTGTTCCGGATCATAATGCGTATGAGCGGGAAATGACCGACGAGGAAATAGAAGAACTTCGGAAAATCTATGCTGAAGCAATCAGGGCAATCAGGGAGGGCTAAATGTCAGAAACGGAAAACAGAAAAAACCGGAAATTGAAGAAAGAAGTAAAAACCGGAATTATATACGGATGTACAGCGGCGGCAGGACTTGCCGCCATTCTGATTTTCGGAGGGAAGGGCCTTGCAGTAAAAAAAGGGACTTCTCAGCAGATTAAAGATGTTGTTTCTTATCGTGACGATGTGAAGTATGTATTTTCAGATGCGGATGCATCGTCTGTTCAGAACAGAATCAGTCAGAATGATACTTTTGTTCTGATGGTTGGGTCGGAAGATGATACAACTGCTGAACTTGTGCCGATCGTAAACGAGGTTGCACAGAGAAATAATAAAAGCGTGGACTTCATCAATGCAACAAAGATGAAAGTGGAGGAAAGAAACAGGCTGATGGATATGCTCCAGACACATATTTCGTCTGAATTCAGCGGGAGTCATTATATTTTGTTTCCGTCCGTTCTGTTCGTAAAAGAGGGAATCATCGAATATATCCATCAGGGAACCGTTCCCGGTCATGATTCCTATGTCAGAACTCTGACAGAAACAGAACGGAATGAGCTGTATACAAGTCTGGATTCTGGATTTAAATATCTTTCCGGAGAGGTCAGTGAAATATATGAAATTCAGGCATTCAGTTCTGAGCAGGATGAACATGGGGAAATCCGCGAAGGCTCGGTTGATCCTGCTATGAATGAAGATAATCTCCAGGAGAATCTATCAGAGTAAAATGAATTACCACGAGTAATTGCTTACGCAATCTCACATGGTTTCGAGGGGTCCTGGCGGACCCTTCAGGGGATTCACATCTCTGCCTATCTGGTTTTACCCAGATTGCCTGGTGCATTCATCCACGCCTGATTTGAAAATCAGACGTAGTGTTCTGCACTTATTTGATAAATTTTTTGATATATGCAATGCATATTGTGCTCTGGCCAGACATCCTGATGATAATGACCAAAATCCCATTGCTTGAATTTTGCTTTTCTTTTGATTTCTTCAAAATAAACAGACAGAGGATCGTTATCGTGAAAACCCATGATTGCAGCTATGCTTGACGGGGCGCAATGCGTCCAAATGTAATCTACGGCCCAATTGCTGCTGTCGAGTGTCTTTATTCCCCTTTCGTAAACGGCAGAATCGGTTTCTATTTCCTGTTCCCACCAGGAAACATTTCGAATTCGCCACATATATTTGAAATTTCGTTCCAACGTGCGTTTTTTGTTGTAAAAATCCGGATCGTCCATATCCAGAATTCCATCCGATATATCGTGCGATCTGGCACCATTGAAATTCCACACTTTAATGCCGTCAAAGTCATAAATATA
>CADBME010000387.1 GCA_902795715.1 uncultured Lachnospiraceae bacterium
AGGATCGGGATGAATATAAGATGGATCTTCAGTTTGGAGATGGAGAATTAGAGATCTTTTGCAGAAAGAATCCGCCTGAGCGAATGAGCTACCCACAGGAAGCCTGCGGATTAAGACATCTCGCTTTTCATGTGGAAAACATTGACAATGTGGTTGCTGAATTAAATAAAAAAGGAATCGAGACGGAGCCAATCCGTCGAGATTTGTACATGAATCAAAAGATGACCTTCTTCCAAGATCCAGACGGACTCCCGTTGGAAATACATGAATCAATAGAAAAGCCGGAGAGTGGCTTATATTCTCCGGCTTTTCTATTGATTTGGAAATATTCTCTTAGGAACTGCCTGATCTTATAAATATTTACAGGAATTGTGCTTCGGGTTTGCTTTAAATAGTGATTCATCAGGAGAAGTGTCTTCGTCATCGAATTTGATGATGGTCTTCTCGATATTGATGCCTTCCCATGCCCACATAGGGATGGGGTTAAAGTAGGCAAAAATACGATCTGCAGGAACTTTACAGTAATTGCTAACGATGGAAGTTACCATATAAAGAGCCTTTTCTAATATTTCGGGATCAACTTTTAAATATACTTTTTCCAAAATATTGAATTCTACTGTGGCACAAGGAGGAGTAGGGCTATCTCCGAACAGCATGTCGCATTCGCCTTCAAAGTCGGAGAGGAGATGATTCCCGTCTTCCCATGGAATCGTGTCGACTACTTTTTTTAGTTCAGAAGTCATGGAGAGCTTCTTTTCTTTTGTAAGATATGCATTGGTCCTTAAACGTATACGTGGCATATATATTCCTCCTGTAGATAATTGAACACACACGGAAAAGGGTTTACAATTGTTCAGACAGCTTATAAATCATTTTAGCTAGTTCAGACCCCAGGCTATCTTCCACTTCCTTCTGAGCGTGCTGCCACAGAGGCCGTGCGGTCCTTAATGTATCTTTACCCTTTTCGGTCAGCTTAATGTTACGGTTTCTTTTCCCTTCTTCTGAAATATCCAGGATAAGTTCTTTTTGGAATAAAGACTTAAGATTACGGACTACGGTTGTCCTCTCCAGCCCAGAATACCTGGCCAGATCAGTTGTAGTACAGCCGTCCAGTCTTTCTACACCTGTAAGGAGGGAAAACTGTGCAAGGGTGATCCCTGCTGGTTTGAGTGCAGCATCATATTTTGTCGTCAGGGTATTTGCCGCCCATCTCAGATTAACGCAATAACAGGAACTTTGTTTTCTTTGCAATTCAGACATCTTTTGCTCCTCGAATCATTTTTCGTGTATAAGCACATGATATCTTCCTACTCTCTTTTTTGTCAATCTAAAAATGTTTTTTCTATTTGTCTTCTATATAATATCAGCTAGCCCTTCTATCCTTTTCTTTTCAAAATGCCTTTTTGTCGGCCTTCCGGCAGGTGCGGAAGTATCCGGATATCCGATGGGAAAGAGAGCGATCAACTCATATCCTTCCATAGAGGGAAACTCTTCCTTCATTTTCTGTGGGTCAAATTTCCCTACCCAGGTGGTTCCTAAACCAAGTTCCTGGATCTGAAAGAGGACATGGGCGCCTACGATAGCTGCATCAATATCTGCGAAATTCTTCTTGTCCTGGTCTCTGCAAAATGCATATTTCGGGTCTGCTCCTAGAACAATAAAGGTATCTGCCCCAAATCCGTAACGGGTCGTTTTGTTAATCTTCGTTTTCCCTTCCTCAGACCTTACCACCCACAAATGAAAAGGCTGGGCATTTTTTGCAGTTGGGGCTACAGATGCCGTTTCTAGAATTATATGAATTTTCTCATCTTCCACCCTCTGTCCGGTAAATCTTCTGCAGGAATAACGTTCTCTTGCAAGTGTTTCAAAAGTCATTATCATAATCCTCCTTCTCTAAATAAATATAAAGCATTTGAATAGTCATAATCTTGACAGTTCCGGGGTATCAATTATATAAGGTGATAATGCTCCATGGCATGGTATATCCCACCATCATTTATATTGGTAGTAACATAATCAGAGATCGCTTTTACGGAATCATATCCATTTCCCATACAGATACTGGTTCCTGTAGTACCCATCATCTCGATATCATTGGGACTATCACCAAATACAAAACATTCCTCCTTTTTCACGTGGAGATAATCCATCAGGTACTCTATGGCAGTGGCCTTTGTATAGGGAAGAGGCAATATTTCGATGAAGCCGTTCCCGTTTTCAATCAACTGATATTTACCTTCCAGGGCCATTCGGAAAGTATCAGGATCACTGCATTCCGTGTAAAAGGTCGTCAGCTTATTTACCTGCATGTTCCGGTCGTATATGCTCTTCCTGTCATTATGGTAATCTCTGTCATACATGGTCATAAAATCCCTCAGGTTATCATAGAGTGGTTTTCCTTCATAGAAATAGCAGTATTCCGGACCTTCAAAAGTTCCCTGAATATTACAATCCAACATCAATTCCCGGATATAATTAACATCCGCCGGGCCAACATACTTTTCCATCAAGGTCTCACCATGAAATTCTATATGGGCTCCGCAGGAATAAACATATCCATCAAAGGGAATCTCCTTCAGGCTGTCGGGAATAAAAGACTTTGCCCTGCCGGTATTGACAAATAGCAGGTGTCCCTTTTCTTGTGCTTTTTTCAGGGCTTCTATTGTACTGTCTGCTACTGTATGAGTTTTACCGTCAACTAAAGTTCCGTCTACATCAAAAAATAATACTTTCCTCATAATTTATCTCTCCCTTACAGTGTATATACACGAAACTTGATAAAAAATTATCGTAACTGTTCAGAACCATCCCTCAGATGTGCCATACTCCGTATGTCACCCGCGCAAAAGCGCTCTTGTCTGAGGTTGTATGGTTCTCACCATATAGAATTTGGCTACATCAGCCTCTTACATGCAAGCATGACGATGCTATTGCAGCCAAATTCTGCATGGTTCTAAACAGTTACAAATTATCTTTCGTAATCGCCTCTGCGATTACGCACGAGCTGCGCGACTCGGTCGGAGCTTCCTTATACTAAGTAGTAGGTGCTTTATAGTGTATATACACTATATCACGTGTTCGTTACATTGTCAAGCAAATAATTCAGGGATCATTTTTTATGTCCTGGATGACTGAAAACCAGGAAAGCACAGGGATAATTACAAAAAGGTGCTCAGGATTACAGGGGATTATTTCTTACAATCTCTTCCGCGGTCGGCACATCAATATATAGGCTGTCGACCAGACCACCTTTCAGAGCTGCGGTGATGATCTCTGTTTTTTCTTTTCCACAGACCACCATTAGTTTGTTGGGTACCTTTTTTATGGTATCCAGAGAGGCTCCTACTACTCGATTATCAAGCTCTCTATCAAATAAGCCGCCTTGCTTATTCAGAAAATGGGAGCAGCAGTCTCCGACTGCACCCCGACTGCGGAATTCCAGATATTCTTTCTCGCTTATTACTCCCATCTCGTATAGAACAGAAGGCCTTTCAAGGTTCCCGACAGAGAACACAGCCGTCTGACATTTCTCAGCCAGGTCCAGGACATGCCGGATCTGGCTGTCCTGCTTTAGAGCATCTGCGATGAACGCCTGGTCTACCATAGCCGGCGCAGGGATTTGATATCCCGTTCCTCCTACAGACTCCACAAATTTTTTGATGATATCCAGAGCACTTGATTCATAGATAGCCCGGGAAA
>CADBME010000388.1 GCA_902795715.1 uncultured Lachnospiraceae bacterium
ACACAGTAGATAAAGGGAGACAAATCTTCAAACCAGTCACCATTGTGAACGTCAATATAATAATCGATTCTGGAAAAGAGTTCTTTCTCCATGAAATAAGCCAGTTTATCTGTGTAAGTTCCATCAGGATTCCCGGGAAATACCCGGTTTAGGTTTTTTCCGTCTTCGGCTGAAACGCTGACAGTCCGGGCTTTGAAACCATTGACATTGACCAGGTGGATCAGAATCAGAATTCCCTTAATATCCGCAGGCTCCAGCATCTGTCCCAGTCCGGTAACACATTCAATGCCCACGTACTCTGCGTTGTGAATACCTCCATCCACTAAGACAACAGGGCCTTCCTTTTCCCCATAGATTAAGGTACAGGGCAGTTTATCCTCCTCTGTAAATGGCAGATCAAGATAGCCCTGAATCTTCTGCCCCTTTTCCACCGTAAGATTACACAATGTAAAACCCATATTATTCCTCCTCAATACATCATTCAACATAATAATCATGCATACATATGGCATGCCACCTGGTGTCCTTCTTCAATCCCAACCAGGGCCGGATGATCCTTTCTGCATATATCCTTGCAATGATCGCACCGATCCTGGAAAGGACATCCGGGAGGTACATCCAGGGGGCTTGGGGCTTCACTTTCTATACTCTCTATCTTTTTGGAAAAATCCATATTCAAATCAAAAATAGCGCCCAGAAGAGCCCTTGTATAGGGATGTCTGGCATTGTTATCAATTTCATCCCCGGGCAGAACTTCCACGATATTTCCTAAGTACATAACCGCAATCTGGTGGGCAAAGGACTGGATCAAGCCCAGATCATGGGCAATGAATCCAATCGTGATATCCTTTTCCTTCTGAAGACCTACAACCAGCTCAATTATGGTTTTCTGAACGGAAACGTCCAGGGCACAGGTAGCCTCATCCATGACAATAATCTCGGGTTCGAGAGCGATGGCTCTGGCGATAGCCACACGCTGGCGCTGACCTCCGCTCATATTATGGGGATAGCGGTCTGCGAACTCCTCAGGAAGCTCAACCATCCTCAGAAATTTCTTTGCGGTTTCATCCTTTTCCGATGCCTTGATTCTTTTGAAATTCATCAGGGGCTCACAGATGATATCGCGGACCTTCATCTTGGGATTAAAAGAAGATGAGGGATCCTGAAAAACCATTTGAATATTTTGTCGGTTTTGTCTTAATTCTTCCCCTTTTAATTTGGTAATATCCTTTCCTTTATAGATAATCTCCCCCTCTGTCGGCTTGTCCAGGGAGACCAGGAAACGCATGAAGGTGCTTTTTCCGCAGCCGGACTCTCCAACCAGGCCCAGGGTTTTACCCTTGTACATTTTAAGATTCACATCATTGCAGGCGGTAAGAGTACGGTTGCCTGCAGCCGGAAACTTTCTGGTCACATGCCTTGCTTCCAGAATAACATCCCTTTCATCAAACATATCGTACACCTCCTAAAGATGGAACCGCATCAAGCAGCATCTGAGTATAAGGGCTCTTCGACTGATGAAGGATATAGTCGCGATTTCCCTTATCTTCGATCATACCGTCCTTCATTACAATCAGGTAATCGGACATGTAGGCCGCCACTCCAAGATTGTGGGTCACTATGATGATATTGGTCCCGAAATCATCCCGGAGTTCCATAAACTGGCGGATAATCTGAGCCTGAGTCGTGACATCCAGGGCGGAGGTGGGCTCATCAGCCAGAAGCAGCTTAGGCTCATAGGTCATGCCCATGGCGATTCCGACACGCTGTCTCATACCACCGGACAGCTGAAAAGGATAGCTTTTCATGATATTGTCCCCGCTGGGAAGTCTCATCCGCTCCAGCATCTTTACAGCCTTATCCCAGGCATCTTTTTTGGAGATGTCTTTTTCATGGGTCCGAATGTACTCTATATAAGAAGAGCCAATCTTCCTGGTGGGATTCATCATGGCCCCGGAATCCTGAAAAATCATGGATATTTTTGTTCCGCGAAGCTTTCTCCACTCTTCTTTTGATTTGCCCAGGAGGGATTGTCCTTCAAAAAGGATATCTCCTTTTGTCACTTTGCCGCCGCCGGCCAGCAGTCCCAGAACCGCGCGAATCACGGTTGTTTTCCCGCTGCCGGACTCCCCGACAATACTGCAGACCTGGCCCTGTTCCATGATCAGGTTGAAATCTTTGACGATCTCCCGGCTTCCGTAGGAGATGGTTGCATTTTTTATTTCTAATAATGACATAAACATCCCCTCCTTATTCGTCCCTGGGATCCAGAATATCACGCAGGCTGTCGCCCAGCATGTTAAAGACAACAACGGTAACAAAGATGGCAAGGCCGGGAAAAACCATCAGCCAGGGAGCAGACTGCATGTAGGCACGTCCTTCACTCAACATAAGACCCCATTCCGGTGTGGGAGGAATAGCTCCAAATCCCAGGAAAGACAGGGCGGCAAGCTCCAGCATCATGGATCCGATATCTGTAGCTGCCGTGATCACCAATGTTGGCAGAGCATTGGGAAGCATATAGCGGTACAGCATGTATAGTGTTCCGGAACCTGTTACGATGGCCGCCTCAACATAATCCCTGTGACGTATTTTCATGACCAGACTTCTGGCCAGCCGGGCATACTTGGGCCAGGTGACAAGGGAAATAGCCAAAACTGCATTGCGGACACTGGCTCCCAGAATACCGGCTACCGCAAGTGCGAGAACCAGACCGGGAAAAGCGATCATCATATCAGCAATACGCATGATAACGATATCCACGATACCCCCAAAATATCCGGAGACAATTCCCAGAACCAGTCCCACCACAAAAACCAGAATGACTATGGCAAAGGCTGCCACCAGAGACGTTCTCGCCCCGTAGATCACCCTGGCATAGATATCTCTGCCCATTTTGTCAGTACCAAAAATATGTCCGGGTCCCGGAGGCTTTATGGCTTCTGACAGGTCACCGACATTGGGATCAATTCCACCGGAGACGATTGGAGCAAAAACTGCGGCAAGTATGATCAGGATTGCCAGAATACCAAAGATCATAAACGTTTTATTCTTCAAAAAAATATTTTTTTTGTTCATGCCATCACCCCTTCAATCTCATGCGTGGATCCACAAAATAATAGGACAGGTCAACCAGGAGATTGACTACCATATAGATAAGGGCAATCCACAGAACATAACCCTGGATCAGATAGTAATCACAGGATGTGATGGCAGAAACCGCGAGATTTCCAAGTCCGGGATAGGAAAAAATGACTTCCACAACCGATGTACCACCAAGGAGAGATCCGATGGACAGTCCAAGCATGGTGATCAGAGGAAGCAGAGAATTAGGGAATACATTGAACCACAAAACTCTCCAGAACTTCACTCCCCTTGCCAGGGCTCCCGTAACATAATCGGATGACAATTCCTCCAGGACAGCTGTTCGGACCTGTCTGGTGTACTTGGAAGACATGGCAATAGCCAGGGTCAGAGACGGAAGGACCATGCTTTTAAAGTCTCCTCCCGATGAAATAACCGGAAAAATGGTAAACCTGACACAAAAAACAAGCATCAGAAGCAGTCCTACCCAGAAATTGGGAAGAGAAACCCCAAGGAAGGTGATTCCACGAACCAGATAATCAATCCAGGAATCTTTGTAGACCGCTGACAGCATGCCCAGGGGCACAGCCATGATCAACATCAGTACAACCGAAAAGATGGTCAGCTTCAAGGTCGGCCATAATCGGGCAGCCAGGAGAGAAACCACAGGCTTGTTCAACATATAGGAATTACCGAAGTCTCCGTGGAGGCAATTACCTACCCAACGGAAATACTGTACAAAAAAAGGATCGTTCAATCCCATCTCTTCCCGGATGGTATTGATCGCTTCTTCTGTAGGCATTGTTCCGCTGGCTGTCAGCATGTGTCTGACCGGATCACCCGGAGAGACATAGGTCAGAAGAAATGTCAGGAAGCTGATTCCGATCAACACCACCACAATCTGAATCAGCCTGGAGATTATTTGTTTCTTACTCAAAAAAACATCTCCTCTCTATTAAATTCACTTGGTCGATAATCCATTTGGGAGGGTACAGCAGCAGGCTGTACCCTCCCAAGCTGGATCAATCGTAAAATAGCATCATTTTGAAAAAAGGATTATTTAGCCGGAGTTATCTCCGTGGAAATCCAGTAATAATCTGCGGTATGAATATGAGCATAACCTACATTCTTGGAGTAAATCATGGAACTGTTGTAATAACCGTCAACTACAGCAACTGCATCATCGATCAGAATCTGCTGCATTTCCTGAATAATCTCCGCACGTTTATCTGCTTCACCTGTTTTGGCAAGGTCCTCGTAAAGCTTGTCATACTTGTCGTTCCTATATCCACAGTAATTTGCTTCACTCTTGCTGTACCAATTGGCCATATATTCGGAAGGATCTCCGTTACCAACCGTTGTCCAGTTGTTGTTATTCAGATCGTACTCACCGGCAACCAGCTTACTCCACTGGTCGTCTGAGCTTCCGTATTCTGCCGTCACGCCGATTCCGATTTCCTTCAGATACTGGGCATGGGCATCGGAAAAGTCATTGAGAGATCTGTTCTCATAAGAAACATAAGTAAGGTTAATGTTCTTTCCATCCAGCTCACGGATTCCGTCTCCGTCCTTATCCACGATTCCGGCATCATCAAGCATCTTTTTAGCTCCGTCAACATCGTAGGCGTAAGGATTCTTCAGCTTATCATATCCGTAGGACAGGGTAGAAGGAAGAACAGAATAACCTGCTGTATATAAACCGTTGATCAGGTTTGATTTACAGATTGCGTCATAATCGATACCCATAAGAATGGCCTTACGAAGGGTTTCATTTCCAAGGACACCCTTCATGTTCATCCAGGAAAAGCCGGTACGCACACCGGAAGCAATATCTACAGTAAAGTTGCTGTCTTCTTTAAACTTCTCAATATCGGCAACGTTGGTAATGTTCTCTGCCAGATCGATCTGTCCGCTCTGAAGAGCCATGGTCTTAGCCGAAGCATCACCCATGAACATAATCTCTACCTTGTCATAAGGAACTTCTTCGCGATAGTACTCATTTTTAACCATGGTATATCCGGTCTGATCTTTAAAGCTTTCAACTGCATAGGGACCGGTTCCGATAACGCCGCTTTCCCAGTTCTCTGTATCTGAAACATTGACGATTTCATTTACCGGATAAGCCAGGTTTCCGGGGAAGTTGTAATCCGGATTCTCCAAGGCAAATGTTACGGTATTTGCCTCATCATCGGCTGTAATTTCCGCCGTGGTGGCATTGTACTTCTCAGGAGTGGAAGACCCGTTAGGTCCTTCATCTCTCAGTCTCTCAAAGGATTCCTTAACCTTTGTTGCCGTCATGTCCGCTCCGTTGGAGAACTTGATTCCGTCTTTCAACTTGATGGTCCATGTCTTAAAATCATCCGATACCTCATAGGAATCTGCCAGCCAGGGCTCTGCAACCATCTCGTCATTAAACTTGAACAGGGCTTCACCCACTCCGTATCTCATGCAGTTCCAGGCTGTGTTGATATCATGGGCCGGATCAATCAGGCCATCCGAATACATCTGGCAGCCGAAAGTAAGAACCTTCTCCCCCGATGCACTTGCAGAACCGGCCGAAGTAGAATCACCACCTGCGGAACCGGAAGACCCGCCACATGCAGTGAGCACAGATACTCCCATAACCAGGCATAAGCCCAGTGCCAACAGCTTTTTAATACTCCTTCTCATTTTTTACTTTCCTCCCTCATTGTTTTATTGTCATAACAAAGAAGTCAAAC
>CADBME010000389.1 GCA_902795715.1 uncultured Lachnospiraceae bacterium
AATGGGCCAATTATTTCCCTGTTTCATGTGCCGGCCGGGATGCCGATCCGGATCCTGCATTGCGTCATGATTATTTTCGCGGTCGAAGTCACTGTCCACACCGCTGGCTTCATGACCAGCACCGTCCTGCGTGCGGCCGGCGACGTCATGATGTGCACGGTCCTTTCAGCTATTTCCATGTGGCTGTTCCGCGTCGTCGGGGCGTATGTATTTGCGAGAGTGCTCGGCTTCGGGATCGAAGGCGTGTGCATCGGGATGGCGATGGACTGGGCGTTTCGGGCGGTGGTATTTACGCATCGGTATCGGCAGGGACGCTGGATGGGGATGCATGTGATTTGAAATATTCGGAAAAACGAGCGGGCAGCTTCCTTGCGGAAGCTGCTCGTTCGTTTGGTGTAAAAATCTATATTAAACTATTCTTTGAAGGGGGGATATTATCCCTGTCTATTTCTCTCTTTTTATTGCGTTTAGATTCTTATCTGCTTCTAAGCGGGATACTATATTTTTGATAAGCATCCTTTCTGCATTAATTCTCTGATATCTTCCGAAACGAAGTTGGATATCGTCTGGGAGAATACATTTTTCCAAATCAACTAACAATAATGGTTTTTCCTTATCACGGGCCATATAAAGTTCATCCTGACAGTTTGTGGAAGAAAAATAGTTATTTGAGAAAAAGGCAAGGAACACACTGCAATCAATAATACGCTTTGCAATAAAATTTCCCCATTCCTTATTCACTTTTATTCCCTCATCAAACCAGACGGAATAGCCTTCCTTTTGCAATGCTTTAATAATGCGAAAAACATCTGTTTTATCTTTATGAGAATATGAAATAAATACATAAGGTCTCGCGCACTCGTCTGACCTGACTGAATCGATAAGCCCTTTTCTCTCTGCAAGTTCAATTAATTCCACTTCAGACATATTGTTGATCTTTTTTATCATCCCATATGCAGATTTATTAGTACGGGCTTCCTTTTTATATTGCTTTGCAAGCATTGCCCAGGCATGCATTCCTTCATCTGATAAACCTTTTGGGCGTAAGTCCTGTTTGGTTTGGATAGATAAATTAAAAGCCTCTGCAAATTCAAACAGTGAAATGATTTTTACATCAGATCCATTCATTTTATCTGTTTGTGCTGCTTTATATTTTTTTGTGTGACTCTCATAATTAGTATTGACAATCAGGTAATCAGTGTTCTTTACATAAGTATCCTTTGCAATACCTGAACGAGCTTTTATATATGCTTTTACTATAGTTTTATCTCTGTCTGTTAGCCCGGTCATTACAAACACTTTATCTTGAAAACATACCGTGCTAATAGAGTCAAGGACAAAAATTCCTTCTTTTTGTATTTGTGGCTTTTTTTCCGAATTGATTTCTTCAGGGGGTACGGATGTCTTTTTCAGGCACTCATCTTTTAAAGTGAAAAACACTGTTATAAAGAGGATTGGCATGCGGGCATGTCTCGATCTTCTTGATAATGGTTCAACATAACTTACATTTGCGCTGTCAAAAGTAAAGAATCCTCCGTCAAATAGCGGTGCAATTACATTACAAAGTTCTGCAGGCATATTTCCTAGCGACTGTCCTTTTTTATTAACTATTTCGAAATTGTTCGGATTATAAGAATTGTTATTATCTCTTATTATTGAAATGGGATTTCCGCGAGCTACGTTTTCGATACACTCGGGTCTGCCGCCATAGCGTGTGCCGGCAGCAGAAAATCTAAGAAAACCGTTTCCAGTTTCTTCGCTAAAATCAAAACCGTATTGATCCAAAAACTCCATTTTTCCTGGCTCGAAATAATCAGGTCGTATAGTTTTGGATAATTCATATTTTTCCTGTAGTTTGGATGCTTCAGATAAAAAGAATTCCTTTTCCTGAGTATTCATCGTAATTCCACCGTATTCAGTTCTCTGTTTAAGATTTCGATGTTGGCATACATCCTGTCCATATATTTATCGTGGACTATGTCCGTTCCGTCGACCTTGTATATCAGATCCGAGCGGTTCGGGATCCGGCAGCCATAGGTTTTCTCCATCTCGGTCATAAGGTCATAAACATCGATGCTTCCGTGCTCACGGATCAGTGACTCTTCAAAGGACTGTATCGAGATCCGTTTATTTCCTTTATAAAAAATAATATTACTGAATGCCCTGGTATCCGAAAACCTGTCATCCGAAGTAAGGAGACTTGCGTAGAACCAGTCGGAGAATCCAAGGTCAAAGAGTTCTGATTCAAACCCGGCCTTTTTGATGGACTGCACACTGAAATAGGCTCCGTCCTCCACAAAATCTGCCACTTCATCACAGAAAACCGTAAGATCCTCTCTCGTGACGCCGGCCGCGGCCAGCTTCCGAAAGGTGATGATCTGGTTCGGTTCAAACTCGAAGATCTCCATTTTGTTCTTCAGATTAACAAGAGCCATAGAGAACGACTGGACGTACGCAAATCGCTGCCTGTATGGCGTAATATCAAGAATATCGTCCCGGGTCAGGAGTTCCCTGAAGTAATCATCCAGCGAAGTATAATTCCGGTACACATAGCGGGAGAGCACAGAAAATCCCATCAGTTTCAGATTGTAGGGGTTGATCTCCTCAAGATCTGCCCCCGGAACAACTTTTGCATAGATCTTCCGGATCTCATCGATGTAATAGAAATCATCTGTCAGTTCCGTAAGCAGAGCTCTTTGATTTTCTGCAAGCATCGCCTTCTGGTTGATCGTGTACAAGCCATTATGATAATACGGCGCCAGTGATGTAAGATAATTCGCCATTACTGTAGCCTGATCGAACCCATATTCCTGGTGGATCAGCTCTGCAAGGTCGGGCTGGGAAATCGGGGCATGGTCGATCATGATATCCAGAACCGCGCCGTCCTTGTCAAATGTACCGAACCGGATCATGGGTGTTTTACTAAAATGAAAATCATGGTATGCACCATCTTTTATGATCTTTCGGAGAAGGTTGTGAAGTTCATAGTGATCCCGGATATCATATTTTTCCATGATTTCCGGATAATCCCTCATGAACTTCCATGTGGAGTACTCGATATTTTCATAGGCGTCCAGATTCAGCGTATCCAGAAGCTCCGTAAAATCCTGTCCGGCAATATCGTAATACCGGATCTGGCGGTTCTGCTTCCATAGCAGAAATCTGTCTCCCATCAGCTTGTTTTCTCTGGAGCGTTTCACTGCGTCCGTGTAATAAATGTCTTCATCATACGGAACATCCTCAGCACGCAGGAAGTCATTATATATGCTGATGAATTCATCGTAGGATACGTTATCCCTGCAGAATTTGCGAATGACAAACTCCTCC
>CADBME010000390.1 GCA_902795715.1 uncultured Lachnospiraceae bacterium
ACTGCCAGCTGTGGGACTCGAACCCACACGCGGTTACCCACAACAGATTTTGAGTCTGTCTCGTCTGCCAATTCCGACAAGCTGGCAAGAGCAATCATACTAAGTGATATTACCATGATGCCCTTTTTATGTCAAGGACCAGCCTGATTGGGGAGGAGAGAAGATAGTGGTGGCGGAATTCAGATATGCTGGTTTGTCTTCTTTTCACTATAATAGATAAAAGTATATGTAAGAAAATTGAAAAAGCACGGTAAAGTGCATAATGCTCTATATTGTCTGTCAGATTTTTTTGTGGAATCCCATCATGTTTTTCACCTACTTTTCTTTTTTTATGCTATAATAGTTTTTGAAGTTTATCGGAAATAGATTTCATTTTTTACGGGTAGCCTCCCCAAGCCTGAAAAGGCTAAGGGAGATTAATGAAAACATGGATTCCGGAATCAATCAAAAGATCCGGGATCGCAGACAGCAAGGCTTTCGACCTTGCCCGACGGAAAACTATACTAATCTATTAAGAAGGGAGATATCATGAAACAAAACGAAATGGTAGCTATGATCCTTGCCGGTGGCCGGGGAAGCCGTCTGCATGACCTTACCAACAAAGTGGCAAAACCTGCTGTATATTACGGGGGAAAGTATCGTATTATCGATTTCCCGCTGAGTAACTGTGCCAACAGTGGGATTGATACCGTTGGTGTTCTGACCCAGTATGAATCTGTGCTTCTTGGCAGCTATGCAGCAAAGGGCGGTCTCTGGGGATTGGATACCAAGGACAGTGGTGTCTTTGTACTGCCACCTCGTGAGAAGGCTGATGCAGACCTTGATGTATACCGTGGAACAGCTGATGCAATCACTCAGAATATTGACTTTATCGACAATTACGATCCGGACTATCTGCTCGTTCTTTCCGGAGATCATATTTACAAGATGAATTATGATAAGATGCTTACATTCCACAAAGAGCAGAATGCGGCATGTACTATCGCAGTTATGCCTGTAACTATGGAAGAAGCAACCCGATTCGGTATCATGATTACAGATGAGAGCGGACGGATTGTTGATTTCGAAGAGAAGCCGGCTCATCCCAGAAGCACTCTGGCTTCCATGGGTATTTACATTTTTGATTACAAGAAGATCCGTGAAATCCTCATTGCGGATGCTGAAGATCCGGATTCCAAACATGACTTTGGTATGAATGTAATCCCGACTCTTCTTAACAGCGGTGAGAAGCTTGTAGCCTACAAGTTCGAGGGTTACTGGAAGGACGTAGGAACCATCGATTCCCTCTGGGAAGCAAACATGGACCTGCTTAATGAGGATAATGAACTTGACCTCAACGATTCTTCCTGGACTGTTTACACAGAGGATGCAACGGCTATGCCGGCTTATTTCGGACCGGATGCTGAGGTTGACAATGCTTATATTACCCAGGGATGCCAGATTTCCGGCCAGACTAAGAATTCTGTCATCTTTACCAATGCTGTTGTGGCCCCGGGAGCTAAGGTTATTGATTCCGTTCTGATGCCCGGTGTTGTTGTGGAAGCCGGAGCCGTGGTAACACGGGCCCTGGTAGCCGACGGTGTGAAGATTTCGAAGAATGCAGTGGTTGGCGATGCGGACAGCAAGGAAATATTGCTGGTTGCACAGGATGTTTAAGGAGGTAAAGTAGAATGACAAGAGCATTTGGTATTATTACTTCTTCTGCAGAGCAGAAGGTTGAGGGTCTTCAGAACTATCGTTCCATCGGCGCATTCTCCTTTTTAGGTAGATACCGGGTGGTTGACTTCCCGATTTCCAATTTCAGCAACAGCAATATCGACCGTATTCAGGTTTATATCAGCAGCAATCCCCGTTCCATCGTTTCTACCATCGGAACAGGACGTCATTATAATATCAATTCCAAGAAAGGACGTGTTCAGCTTCTTTTCCCGACAGAGGAAAACCTGAACGAGATTTACAACACGAATATTAATGCTTTTCTTGAGAATCTTGAGAAGATTGAAGGTGTGCATGAAGAATATGTTGTCATCACACCCAGCTGCATGGTTTTCCGTCAGGACTTTGATGAATTCCTTAAAGACCATCAGGCTTCCGGCGCAGATATCAGCGTTCTTTATCACACCGTGGACGATGCCAAGGAAGGCTATTCCACATGCAACAAATTGATCCTGGACGGCGAGAGAGTAGCTTCCATCTCACCTTGTCTTGGAGACAATAATATTGCAAATATCTTCATGGAGACCTACGTGATGAAGAAAGACCTTCTTCTCAGCCTGATCCATGCAGCTAAGGCAACCTCCTCCATGTACGCTCTGTCAGATATCGTAAACGCAAGAGCAGTAGAGCTCAAGATCAGGGCAGTGGAGCATAAGGGCTACTTTGCACCCATCACCAGCCTCAAGTCCTACCACAAGGCTAACGCCCGTCTCCTGGATAAGAAAGTGGCTGATGAGCTTTTCACGGATGAATGGCCAATCTATACCAGAACATCCGATTCCTGTCCGACCCAGTTCTTCCCGGGATCTTCTGTTAAGCATTCCGTGGTATCCAATGGCTGTACCGTCAAGGGATCCGTGGAAGGAAGTATCATAGGACGTGGCGTTTCCATCGGTGAAGGTGCCGTGATCAAGAACAGTGTAGTTCTTGCCTATTCAAAGATTGGGGACGGAGCTGTGGTTGAGAACCAGGTTGTTGATAAATACGCTACCATCAAGGATAACACCAAGGTTATTGCCGGAGCAGAGAATCCCGGCTATATCAAGAAAAGAGATATCATTTAATCATTATTTAAAATAAGAACCATAAAAACCACCCCGGTGGGGATTCGTTCCCGCCGGGGTTTTATCAGATAGGAGGAAAAAGAGGATGCCCTTATTGGCAAATTATCACACGCATACTCAATTTTGCGACGGAAGGGATACAGCAGAGGAGATGGTTGAATACGCGATTGGGCTGGGTTTCCATGCTCTGGGTTTCTCCGGTCATATGGACGATGACAACCATATGGAGATAGACGATTATTTCCGGGAGATTCACCGCCTTCAGAAAAAATATGAGGACCGGATTGAGATTCTGTGCGGTGTGGAGCTGGACATCCTCTATGATCCCCACTGTGCTGATGGAGCTGACTATATCATCGGATCCACCCATTTTCTGGATCTGCCTTCGGATATACCTGTTGCCGTCGATAACTCGGCCCAGATGATGGTCCGGATGGCAAGGGACTATTACGGAGGAGATTACTACAGGCTTTCCCGGGATTACTATGATTTGTCAGCTAAGGTATATGACCGGCTTCACTGTGATTTTGTCGGTCATTTTGACCTGGTGACCCGGTTCAATGATGAGCTGGGATTCCTGGATGAAAGCAGTCCCCGATACTATAAGCCGGCTCTGGAAGCTATGGAGTACCTGGTAGGAGAAGGAGTTCCTTTTGAAATTAACTGTGGAGCGGTAAACAGGAACCGCAAAAAAGAACTCTACCCCAACCGCTTCCTCCTGAAAGCCCTCCATGATTTCGGCGGGGAAATCCTGATCAATTCCGATGCCCATGAGAAGGAAAAGCTGAACGGTGCTTTTGATGTGGCGGTGGCCACTGCCATGGAATGTGGCTTTACCCATACCAATATCCTCACCAAAAAAGGAAGTGGAAAAGTTCATTTTAAACAACTTGCCCTGGATTTGCTCTGAAGCCGTGATTCATGACATTTATCCGTGCTATTTTTAGAAAAATGTGCTATTATACTTGTAAATCATCTGGAATAATCCATAGGTTTCGGGGGGCGTGGCCTATGGATTTTGCTTAATCATTGTGACCGTTTTCAGGCAAAGGGACTTGAATCGTAAAAAAATCCGGGAGGAGTGTGTGCTATGGGTATAAGTGCAATGGATACAAATATAGAGTTTGGCGATTTAACTGACACCAATGAAGATCTTGATATGCGCAGGCTCGTCCTGGTCGGCCGGAGCGAATGCGGAAAAACGACATTGAAGCAGGTCCTTCGGGGAGAGAAGATTACCTATCATAAGACCCAGTATGTCAGCCAGTACGATGTCCTGATCGACATGCCCGGTGAATATGCGGAGAATCTTGATCTGGCCCACGCTATCGCTCTTTACACTTCCGAAAGTGATGTGGTTGGCGTCTGCATCAGTGCCACTGAGCCATATTCCCTCTATCCGCCCAATGTAACTCCCTATGCCAACAGGGATATCTTCGGTGTGGTTACCAAGATCGATCATTGGGCAGCGGATGTGGACCAGGCCCACAGGTGGCTTGAGCTGACCGGATGTAAGAAGATTTTCCATGTCAGTGCCTACACCGGTGAAGGGGTAGATGAGATTGTGGATTTCCTGAAGATCAAGCACAAGAAAAAGTCGGTCCAGGAGGTTATGCAGCAGATTCATGACGAGGATTTCAGCAGACTGGCAACCCTGCCCAGCTATTTTCTGGAATAGATGAATTTCAGGTTTATGTGAGAACTAATGATCATGTCCGGATGTGGCAGCTATTTTTCCATATCCGGGCTTTTTCTTTATAAATTGTTTTAAGTCTGCCCACAGCAGATTACTATTGTGATATCCTCCTTTTGAGAGGGAGGGAGTTCACATCGATAAGGGTATTATGGATTTATTATTTATTGTAAACAGCATGCTCCTTGGCGTGGGGCTGGCCATGGATGCCTTTTCCGTATCGATTAGTAACGGTATGGTCTATCCGGATATGGAGCGGTGGAAGAAATGGCTTACAGCCGGAACCTTCTCCCTTTTTCAGTTTCTTATGCCCATGATCGGCTGGTTTTTTGTCCGTTTTGCATCCGGTTTTTCAGAAAGTTTCCGCAAATGCATTCCCTGGATTGCTCTGATTCTTTTGTTGTATATTGGGGGAAATATGCTTGCGGAGGGAATCCGGGACCGGAAAAAGTCAGGGAAAGAGTCAGAGGAAGAGGAGGAGGGGACCGGAATTACGGTCTCCGGCACAGAAAGGCTGACCCTGAAGATCCTGGTCATCCAGGGCATTGCTACCTCCATCGATGCCTTCTCCGTGGGATTTACCATAGCCGGTTACCATACATTAATGGCTCTTACGGCGGCCCTCATTATCGGCGGGGTCACTTTTGTCATATGTCTGGCCGGTGTTCGGATCGGACAGGTTCTGGGGGACGTTGTGGGATCTAAGGCCTCTGTTTTGGGTGGTCTTATATTGATTGGAATCGGAATTGAGATTTTTATCAAAAATATTTTTTTATAATTATCTTAACGATTCTACAAAAGACTTTCCCTCCGGATGGATTTGGTGTATGATAGTTTGCGAGTCTTGAATTAAAGGAGATTGGTTTCTATGCAGGGACTGACAAGGCAGGAAGTGGATCGTGCCATGCGGGAAGGGCGCGTCAACGAGCAGGTTACTTCCTCAGACACAACGAATCTTGATATTGTAAAGGAAAATCTCTTTACTTATTTTAACCTGATTTTTCTTATTCTGGCCATTCTTTTGATTATAGCCCAGGCATGGAAGGGACTGACTTTTCTGCCGGTTGTTATTTTAAATATCCTGATCGGTACCTTTCAGGGTATCAATGCCAAGAGAGTCCTTGATAAGGTTTCTGTTTTAAATGAACCTACAGCCCGTGTCCTGCGGGAGGGAAAAGTCTGGACCGTGCCGATCAACAAGCTGGTCCAGCATGATACTATTCTCCTTTCCTCCGGAAACCAGATTCCGGCGGATGCGGTTGTTGTTGCAGGAGAAGTCAATGTAAATGAAGCTCTCCTGACCGGCGAAGCGTATGAAATTGTTCACGGTCCGGGAGAGAATCTCATGTCCGGCAGCTTTGTAGTGTCAGGAAATTGTTATGCCCGTCTGACCCGGGTTGGCGCCGATTCCTATATCTCACGACTTATGATCGAAGCCAAGGGAATGGAATCGGAAGAACAGTCCGAGATGGTCAAGGGTATCAATATGTTTGTAAAAATAGCCGGTATTTCCATCATACCCATCGGTATCATTCTTTTTGTTCAGGGGTATTTCAGCCAGAAGCTTGGCTTTTCCGCAAGTGTGACTTCCATGGTTGCCGCTCTGATCGGCATGATTCCTGAAGGCCTCTATCTCCTGGTTAGTGTGACCCTGGCTCTGGGCGCGGCCAAGCTGGCACGAAAAAAAGTCATGCTGCATGACATGAAGAGCATCGAGATCCTGGCCAGAGTCGACGTCCTCTGCGTGGATAAGACAGGAACCATCACGGCTAATGATATGTCCGTAACCGATGTGGTAACCTTTGACAGGGTCGATCCGGCGGAGATGAATCGGAGAAGGGAGAAGATTGCTTCCTATATCCGGTCCATTCCGGATAATAACATCACCATGCAGGCCCTGGAAAAATATTTTGAACCCGGGATGGATCAAAAAGCGGAGGATGTGATGCCTTTTTCCTCCAAATTAAAGTATTCTTCCATCCGTTTTTCAGATGGGACATATATAATGGGTGCACCGGATATTGTGCTATCGGGTGATTATCCTGCTTACCAGGCCTTTGTGGAAGGCTATGCTAAAAAGGGGCTCCGTGTTCTTGTTTTCGGAAAGCTGGGCCAGGGCCCGACGACAGTTTTCGGCATGGAAGTACCGGGTACGTCAACCGAAATAGCTGAGATCCCAAGATCGGGAATCCACGGTATTTCCGTGCAGCCTCTTCTCTTTATTCTGCTTGAGAATCCCATACGGGAGAATGCCAGAGATACTTTTTCCTATTTTGCCGAACAGGATGTGGAGGTCAAGGTTATATCCGGTGATAATCCCCTGACGGTGTCCCGGGTTGCTGCAGCAGCCGGCATAGCCAATGCCGAAAAATATGTGGATGCCTCTATCCTCCGGTCCAGAGATCAGATAGGGGAAGCCGTGAAAAATTATACCGTTTTTGGACGTGTAAAACCGGAACAGAAGCAGATGCTGGTTCAGGCCCTCCAGGACCAGGGCAGGACCGTTGCCATGACTGGTGATGGTGTCAATGATATTCTTGCTATGAAAGATGCCGACTGTTCCATAGCTATGGCAGCAGGTTCTGATGCAGCAGTCCAGTCTTCCCAGGTTGTCCTTCTGGATTCGGATTTCTCCCACATGAAGGAAATTGTCGGAGAGGGGAGACAGATTATCAACAACATAGAGAGATCAGCCACCCTCTTTCTGGTGAAAAATATTTTCTCCATGCTCCTGGCTGTTTTTTCCATCATCAATGTGATGAAGTATCCTTTGGAGCCTTCGCAGATTTCCCTGATCTCCGGTTTCAACATCGGTATTCCGGCCTTTTTTCTGGCCCTGGAACCTAACACCAACCGTATTCAGGGCAGGTTTATGGCCAAGGTTCTCCTCAAAGCAGCTCCGGCCGCTCTGACAGACTTTTTTGTTATTGCTGCTCTGGTTGTATTCGGAAATGTATTCGGGGTTTCTCCCCAGGATATTTCGGTAGCGGCAACCTGGCTTCTGGCCATTGTAGGATTTATCATTCTTTTTAACATCAGCAAACCTCTCAATCGTTACCGGGCTGCTGTCATGGGCCTGTGTATCCTGGGAATGCTCATCTGTATTTTCTTTATGAGTTCGCTTTTTAATATGAAGGCCATTTCCATGAAGGGGGTTATGCTCTTCCTTGTATTTGCCATAGCGACAGAACCTTTGATGCGGTATCTGACCATGCTGGCAGAGTTTATAGAAAAGAAAGTTGTTTAGCTAATCATGAAGAAGGAATGAGGTATATGGTGAAACGTATTGCAGCTTTTTTATTAATATGTGTGATGGGAATATCTCTTTTGCCTGCCAACCTGCTGGCAGCAACCGTACGGGCCAAGGACGGAACGGCCATTATGACTGCCAGATCTCCCGAACAGGTACCCAAAATCTCCCAGGTCAGTCCGGATATTCAAAGTGAGGTTACCATTGATCCCGCTGACGGGTCTCTGGAAGGAGAAAAAGGATCCATGGAAGATGTGATCCCCATAAGCAAATCCCGCAGAAAGAAACTGACAAAGGGAAGCCGGAAGAAAAATCGCAAAGCCATACGGGAATACCTGGAAGACCAGAAACTCTACTGTGTCCGTGAGGAAGAGGAGAGTCTGAAAGTCAGCTTTCCCTTCAGCAGCCAGAGACTGACGGTCGTCTCCCCGACTCTGACAGAGACCTGCGGCGCGGAAACGGCTCTCTACTATGCTCCCAAAAAAGAATATCTTCTGACCTATGATTCCCAGGAAGCTACCCGGGAAGCCTATGAAAATTATAAGAAGGAATACGGATCCGACCAGGTGTTTCTGGATCTGCCTGTCCATGCAGATGCCCAATCCTGGGGAATCAACATGATGAATCTTTCCAATGTGACGGAAACGGCCAACATGTCTTCCGGAAAGAATAAGACAGTGGTGGCGGTCCTTGACAGTGGGGTAAACACCAGTCACTCTATGTTTTCCGGACGGACTATCCTCAGCAAGAGCAAGAGCTTCTGCAGTCCCTCTATCAGTGATGATAACGGGCACGGAAGCCATGTCGCGGGAATCCTGGCAGAAGGAACTTCCGATGAAGTCGAATTTCTGATTCTGAAAATACTGAACAGGGATGGAGAAGGGAGCGCTTATGACCTTCTTCTGGCTTTGGAATATGCCTTGAATAACGGCGCTGATGTAGCTAATCTGTCCCTGGGGGTCAATCTGGCCTACTCTTATACCAGGGGCAAATATGATCCGGAACTGGGATTGATTGAAAATACGACTTCCTACTATAATTATCTGAATTCTTTTCTGGCTTATGTTCGCAGTTCGGGTATGGTTATCTGCGCAGCGGCCGGCAATGAGAATGTAAATATCAATACAGCCTGTACTTTTCCCGCCAAGTCTGAGAATGTGATCTGTGCCGGATCGGTTAACCAATCATCGGCAGGGCTCCTGAAAACAGGGAAAATCGGAATGAAATACACTTCTTCCAATTACGGGCCGGCCCTTGATTTTGTTGCACCTGGTGTAAATATTAAGAGTGCTTCCTTCTTAAGTAATACTTCCTATGTATCCATGACCGGTACTTCCATGGCTGCTCCCCATATAGCTGCAGCTGCAGCCATGGTCAAGGTCTACCATCCATCCTACGATTTCGGTCAGGTCTACGCTGCTTTGAAAGATGCCACCGGCGCCTCAGCCAAGGTTAATGACGATATTGGATATGGAATGCCAGTCCTTGATGTATCGGGGATAGAAAAAGACCTGATCGTAAGAGATACAGGCAGTCTTGGAAAAGTGACCGGGGTCAGTACAGCCAGTCTGTCTTACAATACAGTGCGGCTGTCATGGAATGGAGTAAGCGGAGCCACCGGTTATGTAATCTACCAGAAAAAAGGAACTCTGTTTCAGCCGGTCAGGACAAGCTTCGGCAACTCGATTATATTTACCGGACTGACCTGCGGCAACAAATACTACTACAAAGTAGCAGCTTTCAGGACATCCGCAAACAAACGAAGTTACGGAGCCAAATCCAACCTGGTTTCCGCAAAACCCATTCCGGGCAAAACGGTATTAGTCAGAAAAAAAAGAGGCATAAAAAAGATCAGACTCAGGTGGAAAAAGGTCGCCGGAGCAAGCGGCTATCAGATTTCCCGTGCAAGCCGGATCAAAGGGAAATACAAAAAACTGAAAACAACGAAGAAACTGACATTTACCAACAAGGTAAAAAGAAGAAAGAAATACTACTACCGAATCCGCGCATACAGGAAAGTTTTCGGCGTGCGGATTTACGGCAAATACCTGTATTTTACGGTAAAATCCAGATAAAAGAATCACGAATTTCAAAGAATCAAATCAATCAAAAGGAATCGAAAGGAAT
>CADBME010000391.1 GCA_902795715.1 uncultured Lachnospiraceae bacterium
CAATGGCCGGGATTGTGTCAGTATACTTCCTGAAAAGGATAATCCTTTCAAAATCACACGGATCGATGGCTTCCATGATGACAAGAAGGGCATGCTCCGTGGCAAAAATGTGATGACTATCCTTGATGATGGGGAGGAAAGACTGGCCCATCTGGGGGATATAGGATGTGACCTTAACGAGGACCAGGAAATGCAGCTGAAGAATCTGGATGTTCTCCTGATTCCGGTGGGCGGATTCTTTACCATCAATGCCAAAAAAGCGGCGGAAATTGTGAAAAAACTGCAGCCAAAAAAGGTGGTTCCCATGCACTTTAAAGGGGACAAAAAGAAGTTCGGATTTAAGGTGATCGGCAAGGTGGATGCTTTTGCAAAAGAGTTTTCCGATTCCGTATATCTTGATAGCAGCCTGATGGACTCGGAAAAAGACTATGGCGGCCGGGTAATCATACTTCAGCCGGAGATGGCCCGGTGAGATTAGAGACAGAAGACGTAAAGCGTTTTCGGGAATATACATGATTGAGGAAAGAATAAGGAAGGAAATCCTTCCATATTCAGAAGGGATTAAGAGATGACAGAAAAAGAGTATTGTATTCAGAATGAGGACAAGAGGCTCTATGGTTTTCTTTACCTTCCGGATGCAGGGGTCCGGAATGGGGAAGAAAAACTTCCTCTGATTATCAGCTCCCATGGTTTTAACGGATCCTATATCAGGAATCGGGATTATGCGGAAAGGATGACCGGCCTGGGATTCGCATTTTACTGTTTTGATTTTTATGGAGGAAGTCTGGAGAGCCTGAGCGGTGGTTCCATGACGGAAATGTCCGTTTTGACGGAAGCAGGAGATCTGGAGGCCGTCCTGCGCCATTTCAGACAGGAAGATTTGTTTGATTCGGAACGAATATGGCTCTGGGGTAACAGTCAGGGAGGATATGTTTCCACTTATCTTGCAGGTAAATATCCGGACTGGGTCCGGGGATTGATTTTGTTATATCCTGCCTATGTGATTCAGGATATTGTCAGGGATTTTGCATCTTCCTTCCCGGCCAAATCGGATTCCATAAATCACTGGGATGCCAGGGTCGGACGCATATATGTGGAGGACGCCATGACTGTGGATATCTATGCCATGATGGAAAGATTTTCCGGCAAGGTTCTCATCGTCCACGGCGACAAGGATGATATGGTACCGGTCCGCTACTCCCGGGAAGCCGCCAAGTTTTTCCCGGATGTCAGACTGCATATCCTCCAGGGAGCCGGACATGGTTTTGAAGGGGATTATCGTGAGAAAATGAAAGACCTGGCAGAGGAATTCCTACAGGCTGACAGCTGGTAATTGGCAAAGGGTTCAGGATAAAAATCTGCTAAAGGCCTTCAGCTGCAGATAAAAAACTGCTGGCGATAGAGGGATCCGGATAAAAATCAGCAAGTGAAAAAAACAGAAAGTTATGATCGATAAGTAGAAATACAGATAAAGAAAAACATCAATCCGATAGGGGAGCATATTATGACGTCAAATGAAATGAATCAACTGCCTGCCGGCATACGAATCGCAAATAATCGATATGAAATTTCGCAGGTAATCGGCCAGGGGGGTTTTGGAATTACATACCGGGGATATGACCTGCGGCTTGAAATGCCTGTGGCAATCAAGGAATACTATCCCTCCGGTATTGCCAGCCGGTATTCTACACAATCTTTGAATGTCCAGGTCGGCGGCGAGGGCAACCGAAGACTCTTTGAAGAAGGAAAGAAAAAGTTTCTTGAGGAAGCCAGAGTCCTGGCCAGGTTCTCTGACGATCCCAATGTGGTGGGAGTACGTGATTTTTTTGAGGACAATCAGACTGTCTATATCGTGATGGAGTATCTTCAGGGGGAGAGTCTGTACGATTATGGTAAACGACTGGGTCCTTTACCCTTCGAAGAGGTTTATGAGATGCTGCGACCGGTCATGCAATCTCTGGACGCCATTCACAAGAGCGGCCTGATTCACCGGGATATCAGCCCCTCCAATCTGATACGTCTTCAGAACGGTAAGACTAAGCTCATTGATTTTGGGACGGCAAGGGAAGCCAGCCCTGCAGGGGAGAAAAGCCTTTCGGTTGTGCTCAAACCGGGCTACGCTCCGGCAGAACAGTACCAGAGCCGGGGAGCCCAGGGTCCCTGGTCAGATGTGTATGCCTTATGCGCTTCCATTTACCGGTTGATTACAGGGAAAACACCGGAGAATTCACTGAATCGAGTCATGAAAGATGAACTGGCATATCCTTCCCAGATCGGCGGCATTATCTCCCCGGCAGCAGAGAGAGTTCTTATGCAGGGTCTGGCAGTCCAGGCAGGGAGGCGTATTCAGCTTATGGAACAGCTGATGACAGAGTTCGACCAGGCTCTGACAGCCACAGAGACTGCCGGCGGCAACAAGGCCAGGCCTGTCTTGGATGAGGATGATGAGCTGACCGTGCGGGGAGCAATCCCCCGAGACCTCGATAGAGATTCTTTGGATTCTTTTGCCGAACCGGTGCATTCGATTAACAATGTGCAGAGAGATCCGGAGCCTGAGAAGGACCGGGAGCTGAAAAAAGACCGGAAAGCAAGGAAAGAGAGAGCCCGAAAGGAAAGGGCAGATGCTGCGATTCCAAAAGAAACAGGGAAAGAAAAGGAGAGAAAGGGAAAGGACAGGAAGGGAAAAAAGAAAAAGAAGATTCCCGGCCCGGCTTTGGCCCTGGCCGGTCTGGCTCTTGCTGTTATTCTTGTTTGTTTTTTCCTTCTCCAGCCCAGGTCCAGGAATATAGAGTCAAATTATGATGGAAGCAAGACTGCTTCTTTTAAGGAAATAGCAGTCACAAGCGATGACATCAAAAAGGCCGGAAATGATTCCAAAGTGACCCATCTGGATTTTTATAAGTGCCAGCTGGATGATGAAGCGATTGGGGCAATCGCTTCCATGGACCCTGTCCAGGATATTAGGATGACGAACTGCACCGGTTTCTCTTCTCTTGATCCTCTTTCAGGATTGAAGAATCTTCATAAGCTGGATTTGTCCGGGATGAACTATGGAGAGGAGGGAGACCAGCTTTTGGAAGGGTCTGCCTGGTTCGGAGAGGAATTTCCACAAGTAGAAAATCTGATTTTGACAGATTACAAGCTTAATGAAGATATTGCCTTCCTGAGTCATTTTTCGGGTCTGAAAAGCCTTTTTATGATGAATATGAGCGGGAAAGTACAGGGAACCTTCCCTGAGATGACATCTCTGGAAACTCTTGACATACAGGGAACCGATCTGTCGGAAACAGATCTTTCTGCATTAGGCAGGAGCCCTCTTCTTGAAGAGGTTAGTATGAGCAATGACGGATTGAAGAGCCTGTCTTTCCTGGCTGGAGCTGCTTCACTAAGCAGCCTCACGGTCGATCAAAATACTCTGACCAGTCTGGAAGGACTGGAGAATCAGGGCAGCCTGACCAGTTTGTCTGCAAATGCTAATAAACTGAAAGATATTTCCGCCCTGGCAACCTGTCCAAAGATTACCTATCTTGATGCCAATAACAATCAGATTGGGGATATATCTGCACTTGCATCCTGTCCTGAGCTGACATCGGTCGGATTAGGAAAGAATAAGATTAAGGATATCCATCCTCTGGCAAATTGCATAAAGATTGAAAGCCTGGACCTGGAAAACAATCAGATTGCAGATGTCTCCTCTCTGAGCGGTATGGTCGAAATGCGCAGATTCAAGATGAGTGACAATAAGGTTGAGGATGCATCGACCCTGCGGTCCTGTACCGGAGTCCTGGAGCTGGAGATGAATCGCAACAAGATTAAGAATCTGGATTTTTGTGAAGAGATGATCAATCTGGTAAGGCTGGAAGCAGGAGAAAATGAGATCGTTGATATCGGAGGTCTCCACAATGTGACTCAGCTCGAGGATGTCCGATTAGGGGACAACAGGATTTCGGATGTTTCTATCCTTGCTAAGAGCGCTGATAAGCTCAAGAACCTGGTTCTTGATAAGAATCCTTTAAAGGATATTAAGGGGATCGGAGAGTGTGCCAACCTCTATGCTCTTTCCATGAATGAATGCGGATTGACAGACTTAAAGCCTCTTGCCGGCTGTCCCGGTCTTTATTATCTGTCTGCATACGGCAATAAGCTGAAAAGCATAGAAGGACTGGAATCCTGTGCTACTCTCTATGCTCTGGATCTGGGGGAAAATGAAATTACAGGCCTCGAAGGTCTTGAAGCATCCACAGCCGGAGATATGGTACTTCTTTTGCAGAACAATAAGATTGTAGACCTGACCGGAGTAAATCCGCTTAGAAATTATATTTGCCTCTCCATTTACGGCAACAAGATCAAAGATATCACGGTCATCGAAACGATGTCCAACATTAATAAATCTTCCGGCCTCATTATCGGGGAAAGCAAAATATATATGGACTGGATTGACACGATGACCGGAGAGAAGCTTTCCGGTATCCGTTTCCGGAATCCAAATATTATCGGAGTGCCTCTTGATAAACAGGTCAATGTCAAAAATGATTTTCAGGCAGCCCGCAAGGAAACTGACTGGGGATCCTCCTATGATGAAACGGTCTTCCTGTCCAAAGAGGAAGCTGATGACCAGATTGCCTCCATCCGAAAAGAAGCCCGCCAAAAAGCCGGACTGGAGAAGGCAGATCCGGAAGAGGAAGAAGAGATGAATGAGGAAAACCCGGAGGAGAAAAATGAGTGAAAAAACCTTTGCCTATCGTCCGGAAAAAGGACAAGCCCGCCTGATTATTTATTGTAATGGGGCTATTACTGAATATATTCTTTCGGGAGAACAGGACTTCGGTCGACCTTCCAAAAAGAAGGTTCCCGATATTCATGTGCCTTCCGGCGTGGTTTCCCGCAATCACGGAAACTTTATGACCACGGAAACCGGCTGCATCTACCGGGATGCCGGAAGTATGAACGGGACTATTTACAATGGAAAAATGATGGAGACGGGCTCGGCGCAGATGCTTTTTGACGGTGATATCCTTCGCATTCACGGACCGGAGGATAATGCCGGCAGCATGGATGTCATCATAATCTACAGCCGGGTGAAAACAGGACCGAGACAGTGGAAGCAGCTTCCTCTGAATAATGCAGCTGAGATTTGTATAGGAAGGAAAGAAGCCATGAAACTGCGGGACCGGTCAGTATCCGGTCGACATGCCTCTTTCTTCTATGCCAGCAAGGGATGGGCCCTGATCGACCATGGAAGTCTTAATGGGGTATTTCGCAACGGTGTTCGGATGGGACGTCCGGTCTATTTGAAAAAACATGATGTAATCAGGATTACAGATTATTATTTTATTTATACCGGAGATCAACTGGTTTATCAGACTGATGCTTACCAGTATCCTGAAGAAGCTGCAGCCCCTGAAAGTCCTGCAGCTCCGGACATTCCTGCATCTTTGAAAAGTCCTGCAGCCCCAAACGTCCCTGCATCTCTGAAAAGTCCTGCAGCCCCGGACATCCCTGCATCTCTGAAAAGTCCTGCAGCCTCAAACGTCCCTGAAGCTTTGAAAACTCCTGCAGACGTAAAGGCATTTCCGGATTCGGAAACCCCTGCGGTTTCCGAAATCCCGATTGGTCCCGTTCTTTCGATTCAGATTGAGGAAAGAAATGTCTGGCAGAGGGCCAAAAAGAAAACTCTCCTTAGGGACATCAATCTTGAGATTCCCGCCGGCAGTCTGGTCCTTATTCTGGGCGGATCCGGTGCCGGCAAGACGACTTTTATGAATGCTGTCATGGGATACGAGCAGGCGGAGGGAGAAATTTGCTATGCCGGTACGGATATTTATCAGGAGTATGAGCAGATGAAGTATGAGATCGGTTATGTTCCTCAGCAGGACCTGGTCCGGATGAACGATACCGTTTTCGATACCCTGCAGAATGCTGCCAGGATGCGGCTTCCGGTTATGAAGAAAGCCCAGTATCTGGCCAGGGTGGAGGAAACCCTCCATCTGCTCGGTCTGGAACGGCTACGGGATTCTCTGGTGGGAAAACTCAGCGGCGGACAGAGGAAGAGACTCAGTATTGCCATAGAGTATATAGGTAATCCTTCACTCTTCTTCCTTGATGAGCCGGATTCCGGCCTGGACGGGACTATGGCCAGGCAGCTGATGGAGAATCTACGTGATATCGCCAATGAGGGAAAGATTTGTCTGGTGATCTCTCACAGTCCGGACAGGGCTTTCGAGCTCTTTGACCGGGTGATCGTACTGGCAAAAAGCAGTGATGAAGAAGGAAGACTGGTCTTCTACGGGTCTCCCCATGAGGCCCTGGAATTCTTTGAAGTGGATTGCCTGGAAAAGATCGTCAGCCGGATTAATTATCCGGAAGAGGGAGGAGAAGGACTGGCTGATTACTTTATTGAGCGATTTGAGCGAAAGGGATAAAAGCCAGAACATTACAAAATATGAATTCAGGAGGAGAAAATGGCTGAAAGACGCATATCCGGACGTGGACAGATTCGAATCTATCTTGGTAAATGTTTTCGTCTGTTCCAAAATGAAAAACAGTGGAAGAATTTTATATCTGCCTTTATTATCATCATGATTATTTCTCTGGTGACGGGATCGGACATGTTCCGGACATATGAGGCGACGAACAAAGGGGCTTTTGCTATTGCTTCGGCTTGCATCTGGGCTGGATTATTTAACTCCATTCAGTCTGTATGCAGGGAGAGGGCTATTATCAAGAGAGAGTACAGGACGGGCCTCCGTATCTCTTCCTATATATTGGCCCATGTCATCTATGAGATGTTCCTTTGTGCTGTGGAGTCCCTGATTATGCTTGTGGTAATCTGCATACGTAATATTGGACATCTGCCGGATAAGGGTTTGATCTTTCCCATGGGGATTGATCTCTTTCTCACCATTTTTCTGATTACTTTCAGCGCGGATATGATTGCTTTGCTGATTTCCTGTATTGTGAAAACGGAGACCTCGGCTATGATGATCATGCCCTTTGTCCTGGTCATTCAGCTGGTCATGTCCGGCGTGGTTTTCAGCCTTCAGGGTCTGTCCGAACTGATTTCCTACCTGACTGTAAGCCGCTGGGGTGTCGAAGGGATTATGTCCATTGCCAGAACCAACTTGCAGGTGGATATGGGGGCGGTCTATGCAAACGCTTCCGGTTCCGGGAATAGCGGGACCCTTGCCATGGACTGGATATATATGCTTTTGTTTGCTCTGGTCTACATACTTATGAGCATGCTGATGCTTCGAAAAGTAGATAAAGACGAGCGCTGATATTGTTTTTAAATAATTAAGAATGATATAATGTAAGGGAAGCAGGCATCTCATCAAAGGATTACATTATGTCAGCTGTAGGGATGAGGAATTCAGTGAATGGATAAAGGGCTGAAAAAGAGAGTAAAAGGCTGGTTGGCCATGCTTATATTGGCCGCGGCGGCAATTGCCGCTGCCTGTATCCTGATTGGGTTCTACACGGACAGCGGAACTTCTACAGAGGAAGATCGGGAAAAAATCATTTTTCAGGGAACGCATATTATGACTTCCCACAGTTCAGCAGTCCGTGTAGAAGCCAATAAGGTGACCATACTAAAAGCAGGGACCTATGTTCTTGAAGGAAATCTCTCAGACGGGCAGATTATCGTGGATGCAGGCCCGGAGGATCAGGTCGTTCTGAAATTCAATAATCTCTCTGCCTACTGCAGCGATTCTTCGCCACTCTGGATCCGAAGAGCTGACAAAGTGAAAATCCGCCTGAAAGATGACAGCGTGAACCAGCTGTCAGATGGTGAATACTATAAACCGACAGAAAAGGGACAGAAGCAGGCCCGGGCCTGTATTGACGCCCGATGCGATATCAATATCAAGGGGGAAAAAGGAAGTCTGACCATAAAGTCCGCCTACCGGGACGGAATTCGGACCTCCGATGATCTGAAAATCAAAAGCGGGACTATCAAGGTGGAAGCAGCCCGTCATGGTCTTATGGGAAAGGATTCCGTTCAGATTGAGGATGGAAACCTGGATGTGATAGCGGACCGGGATGGCATTCATTCTGACGGATTTCTGAAGATGAGCGGCGGCCAGGTACAGATTCGGGCAGGTCGATATGGCCTGTATGCTTATGAGGATCTCGTCGCCAAACCACCAGGTCAGATCAGGGTAATCTCAGCCCTCTCCAAAGCCGGGTGCCGCGGGAAGATCGATGTGGATCAATGTCTTGTAGAAGATGATGAAACCCATACTGATCAAGACGGGGAAAAGCCTGCAAATGATGATTCAGGTAATCATTAGGAAAAAGACCAAAGAAAAGAAGACTAAAAAAGGAAATTAGAGAAAAGAAGATAAAGCAGTAATTTGTTAAAGATAATGTAGAGGGATGATTTGTGGCAGCGATATCTGTTTTTCAGCGTGTAGAAAAAAAATATCGAATGGATCAGACAGCATTTGGAAAGATCCTCCCACTAATTAATGAACACATGGAGGAGGATTCCTATTGCAAAGGCGGAAAATCTTACCGTATCTGTAATCTCTATTATGATACAGAACATTATGACGTGATAAGGGAATCTCTGAAAAAGCCTTTCTTTAAGGAAAAACTTCGCCTCAGAACTTATGGCTGGCCTGCGTCAGAGGAAAGCATAGCTTTTCTGGAACTGAAGAGAAAAATAAATGGCCTTGTAACCAAGAGAAGAGCGACTCTTTCTTACGGGGTCGCTCTTCGGTTTATGGCCCCTTATCTGCAGGGAGAAGGATTCTCTTCTAAGGAGCTTTCTTTACCGGAAGACCTCTCTTATATCAATCGTCAGGTTCTTAGAGAGATTCAGGAATACCTTGCTTACTCTCCTGTGGCGACAGGAACCTTGCTGACATATGAACGGGTAGCCCGGTTCGGCAGGGAGGATCCTGGCTTTCGGGTAACATTTGACCGGAATATACGGTTCAAAAGATGTGTCAAGGATATGACTTCCCTGTCGGAGGATACTATGATTCCTCTTATGCATGAGGACTTCATTTTGATGGAAGCAAAAGCGGAGGGTGCTTTTCCACTATGGTTTAGCCGTCTGCTCAGCAGGGAAGAGATCCGGCCCCAGAGTTTTTCAAAATATGGCGTCGCTTATAAGACCTATCTGAAAAAAGATTGCCTGAATGACGACGACAGAATCGATGTACTGGGAAGGATATAAAATTACAAGGAGTATGATATGCAGCTGATTCATTCTATTATTAATTCTGATTTTGCGGTTGACATTACAGTAACGGGTTTCATCCTGATTCTTTGTGCCACTCTTGTTTGCGGTATTCTGTTCAGCGGACTGTATGTGTATAATCGCAGAAAGGATGTTCTTACAAAAGGTTTTGCCATGGCTTTGGTGGTTGTCCCCATTGCGACGGCTGTTGTCATTACCATGGTAGGGCGAAATATAGCAGCAGGACTGGGACTAAGTGGTATTTTTGTTCTGGTCCGTTTTCGAAGCGGGCCTGTGCAGCCAAGGGACTTATCCTACCTTTTTGCTTCTATCTGTTCAGGAGTCCTGGTCGGGTGCGGATATGTGCTTTACGGACTTATTTATACAGCCCTGGTCCTCATTGTCATCTTTGTACTTGAGCAGACAGGCTGGGGAGAGGAAGAGGCAGACAGCATGATTCTTAAGATCTGGGTGCCGGAGAGTCTTAACTTTCAGGATCTTTTCACACCGGTTCTGGAAAAATACACTGAACGGTTTCGTCTGCTTATGGTACGAACAACCGATTTCGGCTCCATGTGTGAGCTGCGCTACCGGATTCTTCCTAAGGTGGACATGAAGCAAAAGGAATTTATTGATGAAATAAGAAGCAAAAACGGGAACATGAATGTTGTTTTAATCATTGCCCCCAATATTGTGGAGAGCGGGAGCAAACAGGTGATATAAATGAAAATAAAAAAGTTTCGTGCCGTATGGATTATGTTTACAGCGGCGCTCCTCCTGGGAGCATTCCTGTTTACATCTAAAATCATAGATACTGTGCATAATGAGCATGAATTCGGAGATGATGCCATCCATATGAAAGCTCCTTCCCTGACAGCCTGCGGGGATGCCTTTCTCTTTTACAATAAGGAGGAAGCCCTTCTCATAGACACGGGGGAAGCAGTGGATCAGGACAGTTTGCTTTCAGCTATCGACAAAGCCGGAGTGGAAGCCATCGATGTCCTGATTCTGACTCATTTTGACAAGGACCATATCGGTGGAGCTCCGGCCCTTCTTAAAAAATACCCTGTAAAAATATGTTATACAAGCGTCGG
>CADBME010000392.1 GCA_902795715.1 uncultured Lachnospiraceae bacterium
CGGGATTTGTAAACTGATATTTGATGCTGCTCTCTTCTAAATAGTTCTGTTAAATCTATTGAGGGATACACGGCCTTTGTTTTTCTCTACCAGTCGTGTGATAATACCCAGTTTTCAAAAGGTATCATCTGATCCCAGTATAATTCGATGGATACCTTCTCATTGGGATAGCATTCAATCAGTCCCACTTTAAATTGAATCTCCTCATCAGTCATCCTGGGCAGGTTGTCCGGAACACGTCCTTCAGGATAGAAAACGCCATAATAGTATAACTTATCCAGGAGATTATTCTGTTCACATAAATCATGTACCAGAGAGAAAGTTAAAAGATGATGCTTATGCCCTGTCACCCCATCCGGATTGTAGGTGACGATCTGTTCCCAGTCTTTGTAGGTTAAGACACAGGTAAGGTCTTTCATGACTCCCTGTTTGCAATAGGACCAGTCGTCCCTCTCTCCATTCATAAGGTCAGGGTAGTTGAGGATTACCCCTCGATTCCCCGATTTTTTTAAAACATTCTTATACTCTTCGGATCGGATGGTATGGTAACCATTAGTCAGGCAGACGATAAACCAATCACCGGATTTCAAATGCCCTCCGCCCCACAATGTTTCATCATCAGGATGGGCAACGATGGCCAGTTTGCGACATTGGGCGCCTCCATATTTATCAATGGTACTTTTACTGATCTGACCCATATCCGCTTTTACCGTCAGGGCTAATACAAATTTTGTCCCATCCGCAGTTATGGCAGATATATTCAGCTTTCCGGGTCTCTTAGCCAGAATCTGACCATAGGCGTCTACTGTGGCAATACTGTTGTTACTGGACCGGAAAGTAACAAGATCCATGGGATAATGATTCAGGTTCATATTTAATTTATGCTTGCTGTTGCTCTCTATGGTCAGAGATTCCCCATCCAGGAAAACAAGCCTGGGAGAATAGACATGGATAGTTTTTCCTGCTTTCTTACCGGAAGCCGTATAAGCATAGATGGTAACTGTACCTGTATTCTTTATCTTAATCTTGCCTTTTTTTACCGTGGCTATATCAGGATTACTGCTGGACCATCGGATGGTCTCGGAATTTTTAGAGGGATATTTTGTCGCCTTAAGCTTATAGGAACATGCCGGCCAGAAATAGGAAGTCCCGGATTTGATTTTAATCTTCTTAACGGGATTAACGACCTTGATTTTATACTTTGTGATCTTTTTGGTCTTCTTGTGCTGGACCTTTAATATGGTTTTGCCGATTCTTCTCCCCTTGATGACTCCCTTTTTGGATATTGTTGCAATCTTTTTATTGGTGATGGTAAACTTGTATGCTTTGTTTTTTTTCTTTAAAGGAAGGACAAACTTCTTTTTGGAGCATACTTCAAGAGTCTCCATTTTCGATTGTTTTGCTGATGCTTTAAATGGCGAGAATAATACTATACTGATTATTAAGAAAGCAATTACAGTTCTTGGAATGTTCTTCATTGATACACCTTATCCTATACTTCTAAAATAAAAAATCTGTTGATTGCACATGATTTCCATATTCTATGATGACAATTCACTACTTGCTCAACTTAATCTTTCGGATCTTTGAAAATCCAGAATAATAGTAGTCTTTCCCATAGCGGACAAAGGACTGCACCCTCACATAATATTTCTGTCCTTTTTTAAGCTTTTTGATTAGGAAGGACCTGACGGTATTCTTCGGTATCAGGTATATTTTTGACTTTTTGAAGCTCTTTTTTTTGCTGATCCACACCCTGTATCCGGTGGGGTTTCCCACCTTTTTCCAGGTAATTTTGGCTTTTCTCTTTTTATTGTTTTTCTTCACTTTCAGACCGGCCGGAACTCTTGGGATCTCCTTCCAGACTGTAATTTTACAGGAGGTTTCATAACTTCCTTCCTCTGTCCGGATTATTATAGTGGCTGTCCCGCTTTGTCTCCCGGTCACCAGACCATTGGAATTGACACCGGCTACCTGGGGATTGGAGGATGATATGGTGACCTTGCGGTTTTTTGCTCCTGCAGGGATGACGTTGATATATGAAGTAAGATTTACTGTATCGTATGGGTGAATCCGGAAAGATGTTTGTCTCATATTTACCCCATAGACATTTTCTTCCCTGCCGAAAGTGTAGAGATAGCCGAACTGATACTGGGGAACCTGGGTATTCTTATTGTTAAAGTAGCAGGAGGCATACATGGTATTTCCCACGTGAAAGATGTTTTCAATCTCATAGTCATTCCTCATACCCAGCAGGTTTACTTTCCTTACATAAGATCCGTCATCCCATTTGTATATAGCCAGAATGTTTCCATCGGAACTGTTTTTACGGCTTTGACACATGACGATATAATCATCCGTACAGTCGATTCCCTGATTATAATAATCGTACCTTCTCTGGGTCTTCAGATAAGAGACATAGTTAAAATCACTATCCAGAATCAAAAAGTCCGAAGTGTCTTTGAGAAGGATAACATACTGGTCTCTGGATCCATTATACTTAATACCGTCAAACCCGATTGGAACATCTTTTATTTCTTTTCCATCTTTCGAATACTTGGGATTGTTGTTATACATCCGGGTCTTAATCTGAGTCTGAATATCATCGGGAATGAGGACAGCCTCTGTTCTTTTCGAAGCCGTCAGGCTATCCCGGTTGATAAAGGAGATATCGCTGATTCCGGCCCCGTCCGCATCCAG
>CADBME010000393.1 GCA_902795715.1 uncultured Lachnospiraceae bacterium
GGACTGTTATTTTGATGACTTTCGTAATCCCGTTCTGCAGGTAAATGTAGATCTTGCAGCTTCCCTTTTTCCTGCCTTTGACCACTCCTTTTTTCGATACAGAGGCAATGGCCGGAGCACTGCTCTCGTACTGAATCTTACGATAGCTCTTTACTTTCAATTTCTTTGAAACCGGAAGAGCTTTGGCCTTTAATTTGAATTTCTTTCCCTTCTTCAGGACAACTTTGTTCTTTTTGGCTGCCGTCTTGATGGACTTGTAATTGCCGACTTTTCCTCCCTTTGTGGCCACGTGGACGATCTTCGATGAGGACACGACCTTATCTTTCCCATCTACTGCAATCACCATGAACTTATAATAGGTCTTCTTTGCCAGCTTTTTGCCGCCGATCGTGCTGATGTTTGCCTTGGCTGCGGTCACTTGTTTAAGCTTCAACATGGCTTTGCCTTCGGCATTCCCATAGATGATGTATTTCCTGGCGCCACTCACTTTATTCCATGTGACAGTAACAGATGAGTTGGCCTGTCTGGTGGATTTTACGCAAAGAGGAAAGAGTTTAGTCCCGGCCGGATCCATGTTGCTCTTTTGGGAAAGAACCGTTTTCTCTGCCAGAGACAGGGAAGCACCCTGGCCGAAAGCTGTTCCGTCCCTGCCCTTTGTCTCCGGATTCTTCTGATCTTCCGATGTCGTCGATAGCTTATCGATGGCCTCTGTTTTGGTTGTTTTACAGTAGAGGCAGGTGAAAGTCCGGATCCCTTCCTCATTTTGTGTCGCCTCCTTTGTAACCCTGCCTTCATCCCAGTTATGATTCTCCGGATTCATCTCGACAGTCATGATCTTTCCGCTTTCGGAAGAAAATGTTATGCCGGTACAGGAGTATTTCCTCATGAAGGGCTCATCCAATATATTTTTCGGGTACAGAGGAAGATTCAGATAACCGTTAACCTCCACCTCCGAGTATGCAGTCTTCTGGATGGTTTGGTCAAAAAAAGGATATTGATGCAGGACTTTCGTTCCAATCAGACTTACCTTGCCATTTGCATCCTCCTCCCGGTAGACTGGTGTCAGTCCCGGCTGACTTTTCGGAGTGATATAGGGTAGCGCGCCGGTGGGATTATCCTCACTTTCATAGACATGCCACAGGATAATACCCCCTTTTTCTGCCCCGATCTTTCTCCCCAGACCCTGGTCCCAGGATTCGAATTGCCTGTTTTCCAGCAGGTAATACTCATTTTCCCTAATCGTGTTGATCCTTAGAGCCCTGGGTTTACCGTTATCTTCCACAGTCCCGGCGCTGGTCAGCTGATAAGGGGTATTGGCTTGCATGAGAACCGGTTTAATCCATCCGAGCCGTATTCTTGCCCAAATGTCCAGCGAGAAAGGACGAGGATCTCCCTGTAAAGTCTCCCCGTAATTACCTGAACTCATCAGGCTCAGGTAATCGGGCTGATAGGCTTCCCATCCTATATCAGGGGTTTCTTCTCCGTAATAGAAATCCTGTATTCCCAGATGATGCGCCAGCTCATGGGCAAAGATACCCATAGGGGTGATGGTGGGAGCATAATCGTAACATTCCAGCTCTGACTGTTCCGGAATACATACCTTGCTTTTTTTGACCCTGCCATCAGAAAACGGGATAGTTTCCTGATCAAAAAAGGGGTGCAGATACAGGCTCTTTCCAAAGGGATACTTTCTTTGTGCGTTTTTTACTGAATTATATCCGGCTAAAACGAATACAATTGCCAGTTCGTTCTCAGAAATATTATCATCCCTGTTCAGATCATATCTGGAAAAATCCACATATTTTTCAGCTTGGTGCAGCACCTGACCGGATGGAAAAGGAGAATCTGTATCCGCATCCGTCGGCCACAATTTATGGTCTACCGGCACCCTTACATGAACGATCCCATCATTAATCGTATCCTTTATACAGGTATTGCCATCCTTCTCAAAAGCACTGTCTTCTTTCACAGGTACAAAGGTCATCTGATTATAGGACATATCCAGATAATATTGCTGGAGTGTTCTCCGGGGCTCTCCGGAATTCGCGGAATTAAACAGCTGCTCATTCCAGTCAAAATTTTTTTCATAATCAACATTGTTAAAGCCGACAACGATCACAAGAAGAGGGATGACTTTTGTATCATCAGCGATCCCGGTGCACTTATTGTACTCATAATCCGGATTATTCTTCATGGTGGACGGAATCTGATCCAAAGTCACAGGATTATCAAAGTTGAAATCATTCTGCTCTGACGCATGGCAGGGCGATGACAGACATATTAAGGTCATCAGCGCGATCATTATCAAAGGATAATATAAAAATGGTTTTTTTAAAGTCATATCTTAAAACATCACCTCATATCGTATTGCATTTCCACAAATTTTTGACAGGCTTATGATTATAGTTATGATAATTATGTCAGAGAAACTACTATGTCATATAATATCATATATTTCTTCTTTCTAACAATAAAAACAATAAATATGAATATGAATATTAATTTTTAAAAATTTCTGCCTGAGAGAAGGTCTATCTTCGTCATTATCCTCACCGTCCACTCTGATCACGCAGACTTCATCCGGATCGATCTTGTTTGCTTTGACCAGCTCCTCTGTCCTGATCCTGTAGGCCATCAGGCGGAGCAGGTATTCCGGCATCTTCCGGTTGCCAAGCTCCCAGTCCTGCAAGGTGCGGCAGGGGATTTCTGCCCCCTGGCCGCTGCCGGGAAGAGACGGGACCTTTCGTCCGGTTCTTGGTTCTCATCGGAACTGCACTTAGTATAAAAGAATCATATTTTTCACGTGTCCCCTTAAAAGGGGAA
>CADBME010000394.1 GCA_902795715.1 uncultured Lachnospiraceae bacterium
AACGAAAGAGTAATAGGTCATCCGGTACATTATATGATTCAATCAGATGATGAAGAGACAAGAGATACTACGATAGAACTATTGATTCAGTCCCTTTATAATAATAATAGGATAAGTAGTAAAAGAGTGACTAGCGTAGAGTTTTCGACAGATTATAGATTTAGAAATGGTCAGAATATGGATAACATAGATGGATACTATTCTAATAGTGTTGGGGGAACAGTAGTCATTCAGTTTCAGTTTGAAGAAGAACTCGAGGGTTCACATGCTAGTTCAATCAGAGAGATGGTTAAAAACTTATCAGATGTGACAAATAAATATAACAATAAAGTATTAACTATTCTCTGTTTTCCAAAAGAATGTACTAAGTTTAAAGAATGGTTTTATGAATATTTAGGCATTATAAGTATGGTTGAACTAAAGGAAGAATTTGTAACAGGCATAGAAGCCAAAAAAGTCTTGAAAAGAAAAGCAAAAGAGCGTCATTTGAGAACAGATAAGCAGCTGATCGGACAAATAAATGAAGATAAGACATATCTGCTTGAAGATTTGGATAAAGATTTTGATATTTGGTTCCAAGATAAGCTTAAAAGAACAGTTTATCCTCAGTACCAATGTATAGAGACAGTAACAGACAAGAAAGCAAAGGAATCTCCGAAGGGCAACTCATATGATGAATTGAATAGTATGATAGGTCTAACTGAGGCAAGAAAAGTTATAGATCGGGCGTTGAATTATTACAAAGCTCAAAAACTTTTTCGAGAGAGAGGAATGGACCAGGAGACACCGTCTATGCATATGGTTTTCACCGGGAATCCCGGTACTGCTAAGACGACAGTGGCAAGGCTTTTCGCAGATATAATGAGAGATAATGGTATCTTATCTACAGGAAGACTGATTGAAGTTGGGCGTGGTGACCTTGTGGGAAAATATGTTGGTTGGACAGCTCCGACTGTAAAGAAAAAATTCGAAGATGCCAGAGGCGGGGTTCTCTTTATTGATGAGGCATATTCGTTGGTCGATGACAGAGATGGCATGTATGGCGACGAAGCCATTAATACTATTGTTCAGGAGATGGAAAATCACAGGGATGAAGTAGTCGTTATTTTTGCCGGTTATCCGGATAAAATGGAGGGCTTCCTTAACAAGAATCCCGGTCTTCGTTCCAGAATAGCATTTCATGTTCCGTTTGAAGATTATAACGTTGATGAACTGTGTGAAATAGCCGTATTTCTTGCTGAAAAGAAAGGAATGCATTTTACAGAAGATGCAGTGGAAAGATTAAAGAAAAACTTTACAATAGCAATAGAACAGTCTGATTTTGGAAATGGAAGATATGTGCGAAATGTAATCGAAAAGGCAAGAATGGCCCAGGCCAGCCGTCTTCTGAAAATGAATCTGGATGATATAAGCAGAGATGATATCGTTACATTTTGCGCAGAGGATATAGATATTCCTAAAGTTAAGAAAGAAACCGGTGTAAAAATGGGTTTCTGTTAGTATTCGGAGGTGAATATGGATTTTACTGATTTCATTAATTCACGGGATGTGCGTGATTATCATAGAAACCTTAATTATAAGTATAGTGCGTCAGAAGCTGCCTGGCTGACATATATGTGTAAAGCTATTACAGTTTCAGAGAAGCATAAGGCCTGGGAATGGATTATAAACAATATGCCTGATGAAGCAATATATTTGGGGGATGATAACGATTATACGAAATCAGTATCTATTCATAAGGCGCTTGAGGATTTCATTGATATGGAAGACTCTTTTATTGAATACTTTATAGATAATTCAGATGGAAAGATATATTTGTGTGATGATAGCTCGAGTGTCTTTTCCAATTGGAAGAATTGTGTGAGTTATATTCTTGAAAATAAAGCTAAAAATACATGGCCGGTAAGCATATATTTTACTTATTCGGATGATAGCATACCGTACTATTCAAATGGAAATATCCGTATACAGTCTGATGGTAAGATTGGAAATGTAAACTTTAATATCCATTCAGATTACATATATGAAAAGACAAACCTAGAACTTGATATATTAAACTATTTTCAGTTGATA
>CADBME010000395.1 GCA_902795715.1 uncultured Lachnospiraceae bacterium
AGAGAGAGCTCCCGGTTAAATTCAGGATCCTTTTTATAATGATTATAGGCGTCCTCCAGTTCAATAACTGCATTCATCAACGTTTCGGGAATATACTGGCCGCCGTGGATACCGAAGCGTCCATTTGGATTTGTCATAACTGTTTTTCCTTTCTGACATGGGCAACGAATGCTGCCATTTTTTCTTCATCCTTTTGTCCGTCAGTCTCAATTCCTGAGCTGACATCAACTGCATAGGGAAAGCATTCCTTTATTGCGCTTTCCACATTATCAGGAGATAGTCCTCCGGCAAGAAACCAGGGTTTCTTCATATCTTTTATAATTCGCCAGTTAAATACTCTGCCACTACCTGCTCCGGAATCAAGTAAGATGTAATCTGCACTGCTTTTCTTTGCTTTTTCCATATCTTCCGCCCGCTCAATACGAAAAGCCTTGATGAGGGGCTTGTCTGTCAGCATCCTCAACTGTCCGATATATTCATCATCTTCCCTCCCGTGAAGCTGGGCCAGATCAATGACACCCTTATTGAAAAGATCAGCAATTCTTTCAGGTTTTTCATCGACAAAAACTCCAACTGATTTGATTTGCGGCGAAAGCAAAGCCTTTAGTTCAGCAGCCTTTTCATAGGATATATAGCGCCTGCTTTTTTCCGCAAAAACAAATCCTATGTATTCCGGCCTCAGCCGGTTTGCCGCCTCTATGTCACAGGGACGGAACAATCCGCAAAGTTTAATCCTGGTCATAGGCCACCTCGCAATTCACCGAGCTTTGCTTTTTTATCCGGAGCCCTCATCAGACTTTCTCCGATCAGGACCGCATCGGCACCAATGGACCGAAGTTTACTTATGTCTTCGGCTTTTCTGACTCCGCTTTCCGAGACGAAAAGAATCTGATCGGGAATTTGTTCTCTCAGACGACAGCTGTTGTCAGTATCTACAGTGAAATCGTGAAGATTGCGGTTGTTCACGCCTATGATACGGGCTCCCGCTTTGACTGCGGCATCCACTTCCCTCTCATCATGGACCTCCACCAGGGCGGAGAGACCCACTTCATCACAAAGAGAAATATATTTCCTGATCCTATCTTCTGCCAGGATAGAGCATATAAGCAGGACTGCAGAAGCTCCCATGACTTTCGCCTCATAAATCATATATTGGTCAACTGTAAAATCCTTTCGAAGGCAGGGGATGGAAACATGTCCGGCAATCTCCTCCAGATGCCGGTCGCTCCCCAAAAACCATTTTGGCTCGGTCAGGACGGAGATACAATCAGCTCCCGCCTCTTCATATTCCTCTGCAATCTGCAAATAGGGATACTCCGGAGCAATCATGCCTTTGGAAGGAGATGCCTTTTTACACTCACAGATGAAAGAAATAGAATCCTTTTTTAATGCTTTTTCAAAAGGGAAGTCCCCTTTGGGGAGATCCATTGCCTGTTGCCTGATTTCCCGAAGCGGCTTTTTTTTCTTGGCCAGACTGACACGCCGGCGGGCATGTTGGGCAAGCTGATCAAGTATGGTCATTCTTTTTCTTTCGGTCACTTGTTGACTCATGCTTCTTCCTCCGGCCGGTTGCTGACTTCAATAAGTCTGTGCAGGGTTTCAAGAGCCTTGACAGAATCAATAAGTTTAGCTGCAAGAGCGACTCCCTCCTTCAAGCTTTCTGCCTTGCCGCCTATATAAAGAGCAGCACCGGCATTAAGAAGGACCGCATTACGTTTATGTCCTTTTTGCCCGTTCAGGACAGAAAGAGTGATTTTTGCATTTTCCTCCGGCGTACCACCTTTCAGATCTTCTCTGCTGCAGCGTTCAAAGCCAAAATCTTCCGGTTTAATCACAAAGGATCTGAACCATCCGTCACGAATCTCACAGATTGTTGTCGGGGCACTCATGGAGATTTCATCCAGCTTATCGTGACCGTACACCACCATGCCTCGCCTGACACCGAGATTGACCAGTACCTGTGCCAGGGGCTCGACCAGATAATCATCATATACACCCAACAGCTGCATGGACGGTGAACCGGGATTGGTAAGAGGGCCCAGAATATTGAAGACGGTACGGAATCCCAGTTCCCTGCGGATCCCGCCAACATATTTCATGGAAGTGTGGTATTTTTGCGCAAAGAAGAAACACATACCAACTTCATTCAATAATTCGATACATCGGGCAGGACTCTGATAAATATTTACCCCAAGCGCTTCCAGGCAATCCGCGGTCCCGCACTGTGAAGATGCCGCTCTGTTGCCGTGCTTTGCCACCTTTATGCCGCCTGCAGCTGCAAGGATTGCAGAAGTAGTGGAAATATTGAAACTCTGAGCATTGTCACCACCCGTACCGACGATATCCATCAGGTCCAACCCTGTTTCCACCCTGGTCGCATGAGCTCTCATAGCCTCAGCACATCCGGCAATCTCGTCTGTCGTCTCCGCTCTGGCACTTTTGGTAGAAAGGGCGGCAAGAAAAGCAGCGTTTTGCGTAGGTGTCGTCTTCCCGCTCATAATTTCGTTCATAACCGTGTAGGCTTCGTCATAAGTGAGGTCTTCTTTACTTACAATTTTGACAATAGCTTCTTTAATCATAAATCCTGTCTCCTTTAATTCTCAAATGGCTACAACTATCTCTTTCATGGGGTAATTGTTCGCACTTCGTGCTCCTCACTGCTGTATAAGTCCGGATTGCTCCCCCTGCTTCGCAGCTTTCCGCAATCCTCCAGCGTAATCTCGCACTTTCGCACTTCGTGCTACGTGCTCGATTTCGCTTGTCGCGCCAAATGTCGATGCATCCTTACAAGCAAGCTTGACGTCTGCATCGCCGCATGGCGCGGACTTATACATAAAAAAATCGCCCTTGACAGTGTATTGACATCTGTCAAGGACGAATAAAAGCTTATCCGCGGTGCCACCTTGATTCACGGCATGACCCGTGCACTTAGCGGGATACCAACATATCCCCGGCATTTATACGCCTGCCCACAGCGTCGCAGAATACTAACACTTACACCTTATAAAACCATGTAAAAAATGCTTTGACTGCGCCCTCAGCGGTCCATTTGACAACTTGTTTCTCATTCGGATCTCAGCATCCCGAACTCTCTGTAAAGGCATGATTGCCGTTATCTCCGCTTCAACGGTTTGAATTATTAAATTTTGTTTATTTTACCCCTGATTGTATCCCTTGTCAATAGGAAATTACAGATTATTTATGCTCGCATACAGGGGCTTTATACGATTTTTGAAGGTTGAAGTCAGCAGATTCGGAAGTCCGATTTCCAGTACCTGATCTTTTCCTTCTCTTTCAAGAAATCCTTCTTCCCGCAACCAGGTCATCGTATCCCTGACCGAATCCGCAAAGGGTCTGCAGTGGAAACCGAGTTCTTTTTCTGCTTTGGAACAATCATAATCATTATTGCGGTTGAGCATGTAGATGTTGAAGTCTGAAAGCAGGGGTTCCTTCCCTGTGAACCTGGAGGCCAGGGCAAGGATTCTGACTCCTATATGAGCAAGCTCTTTTGAAAGGACATAGGATCTGCCGGAAAGGCAGGCCGCCTGGTTCATAATGGTGAACATGTCATGCATGGTTACAAGCTGGTTGCTCATGATGTAGCATTCTCCTCTGGCCCCTTTTTCACAGGCGGCAATCACTCCTTCTGTCAAATCTCTGACATCGACACTGTTGAAAGCACCTTCAATACCTATCTTCATTTTTCCTTGTACAAAATCTTTGACCATGCTGGAAACAGGGCCGCAGGCATAGTCGTAAGGACCGCAGATGCCTGAGGGATGGATAATGGATGCGTCTAAGTCAGGATGCTTTTTCAGCGCGTCCAATACCAGCTGCGTAGCCTCTGCTTTCGTTATGGAGTAGTAGTCGACCAGTCCATCATTGGGCCAGAATTGATCGATCTCTTTTATTTTCTGCCCTGCCGGAAGTTCCGGTATTGCGCCGGTTGAACTGATATATACCAGTTTTTTGACCCGGTGTTTCACACACTGGTCAATAATGTTGGCGGTGCCGTCAACATTGACGGCATGCACCCTGGGATTGGCTTCTTCTCTGGTCCAGACAATGCCCCCGCTGTGGATGACATAGACCTCATCATCTACGCAGTTTTCAAAAAAACGCTCAAGGGAAATGGAATCAAGAAGATCACCATGATTAACGCAAAAAAAAACAGCCCCTGCTTCAAGGGGCTGAATTCAGGTAAATCTCCTTTACAGGATCTTCGCATATATAGTGAGATAGATATTCCTCCTTCAGAATCTTTGCTCTTTCCAGATCAAAGAGGATTACTGAAAGCTCGCCGTTATAGGATAAGTGGTCTTTGAAACCACAAAGACTATCATAGGCGCCTTGATGATTGGTCACAACAGAAACTATGCGAGATCTGAAAGGCTTTAGAAAGACCAGCTCTTCAACGATTCTCCTCATTGTGTTTTCTGCCAGGGAAGAAGAAAGGGCTTCTTCATCGGAAATGAATGCATATCTAATCAGATATTCTGAAATATCATGGTTCATCAGCTTCACACAGGTATCAAAATGAATCTGATCTACTTCCGCATCATCTGTATTTACAAGCTGGAATGCCAGGCCGTTTTTTCCGAGACATCCTAAAATGATACCGTTGGCAATAGCTGTAAATTTTTGTTTTTCGCTTTGAACACGCTGAATTCTACTGATTTCTTCTGCCTTCATTGCCGAAAAATCTTCCTGTGACTTTCCCTGGCTTCCTATTGCTATGCCTCTGCTTTTTAATACTTTTATCATGGCGGAAGATGGAATATCAGTCAACTTTGTAAGCATGCCTACAGACATACCTGCAGACATGCCACTTTTAAATTCCTTAGATGCGCCCGCAGCCGCTATCATCTGCTCACAGGTCACACCCCCTCTCGGAGATGCCTGCAGACTTGTCAAAGCTTCATAAATCCCGGGTTTTTTTGGAATATAAGTTCCTTTTATCATTTTGGAAATAATAGCTGCATCCACCCCTGAATCACGGGCATATTCTCTTAAGGATCGATCTTCTCCTTTCGCTGCTTTTACCAATTCCCCTAGGCTGGTTCTGCTCATTTTAAACCTCCATGACAAAATCTTTGAATACTTATATCATGGTTGAATGATATTGACAACACAATTCTCTATGTCTATTTCAAAAGCACCGATGCCAGGGTCTTCATCAGCTGATCAACATCCACCGGTTTTGCGATGTGTGCCTGCATGCCTGCATCAAGAGCTGCGAGTTCATCTTCTTTAAAGGCATTGGCTGTCATGGCCAGGATCGGTATCTTGGCCAGTTCTTTGTTATCTAATGCACGAATTTCCCTGGTCGCCTCATATCCGTCCATTACCGGCATCTGGATATCCATCAGGATAGCGTCATAGTATCCCGGCTCAGAAGAGGAAACCTTGTCCAGGGCTATTTTGCCATTCTCAGCAGTTTCCACGATAAATCCTGCCTCTGTGAGAATCATATTGGCGATTTCCATGTTAATCATGTTGTCCTCAACCAACAGCAGCCGTTTGCCTGTGAAGTCGACTGCAATATCTTCCTTCACCTCTTCACTGGCATCCGGTCTTTCTTCCTGCTGAACATCCTTTATATCTTTCTCCTGGGCAATTCTCAGCTTCATGCGAATGACGATAGTTGTGCCGGATCCCGGTGAAGTGATTACTTCAATGGTACCACCCATCAGGTCGATAATGCTTTTGGTGATCGACATTCCCAGTCCGGTTCCTTCTACACCGCTTACAGTAGAAGTACGCTCCCGCTCAAAGGCAGTAAAAATCTTCTCGGCAAATTCCCGGGACATGCCGATACCACTGTCCTGTACCCTTATCTCATAGGATCCGTATCCGTATTCCCCACTGCCAACCTGGTATAGGGAAGCAGTAATATGTCCCCCTTCCGGAGTAAACTTATAGGCATTACTGAGGATATTCAGGAGCACGCGATTCAGGTTTTTCCTGTCGCACCAGACATATTGATTCTGC
>CADBME010000396.1 GCA_902795715.1 uncultured Lachnospiraceae bacterium
AAAACAGCCTGACACACAGTATATCTGAGAAGAGTATCCGGTTGTGGGTCAGGGGAATGGATAAGCTTTTCGCCTATGTGGAAAAACAATATCCTGAATACATGGAGCTTGCAGATAGGAGCTTTGCAATCAATGTCACCCGCGTCGTGATAGACAGGCTGCTTTACGACAAAGACTATAAAAAGTGGGCTGATAGAATCTTGAAAAAGTACCATAACCATTTCCTCAATTCCCTGTCCATCTCATCATTGCCTCTTAAAACCCGGGGTGGAGTCCTGCTGTTCCTGATCCATCCCCATGTGTACCAGATAGTCAGGAAAAATTGGATAATAAGACATAAGAATGTTGGCGAGCGGTTGCGAATAAAAAGATGAAAATTAGTGTTCTTGTTCCGGTTTATAATGTGGAACAGTATTTAAAAAAATGTATAGAAAGTATCTTGGCACAGTCATTTCAAGATTTTGAAATCATCCTTGTGGACGATGGATCGAAGGATTCTTCCAGTGCTATTTGCGATGAGTATGCCGGAAAAGATGGTCGTATCACCGTCATCCATAAGGATAATGGCGGATTATCGGATGCCAGGAATACAGGCATAAAGATTGCTGGAGGGGATTTTATCTTCTTCCTTGACTCGGATGACTTTATCGATCCCGATACATTAGAGAGCCTGTGGGGTGCTGTGGCACCCAGTGTCGATATTGTCATTGGCGGATATAAGAAAATATATGGTTCCTACATGGAAACAGCCCAGTGTGATGGCATAGAGCCTGGGAGAATCTATACACCAGAAGAGTATTTCGCCAGTGCTAGGATTGATGTTGTTGTGTGGGGAAACTTATATCGTCGGTCATATCTGATAGAAAAGGATATACAATTCCGCGTGGGCTTTATCCATGAGGATAATGAAATATTCTCTCGGCTTTTTCTCCAGGCAGGCGGCATCACCGGGGTCAGGGGAACCTTCTATAATTATGTCGTCAGGGAAGGCTCTCTGAGTACGAGCAAGATGACTCCAGAACGCGAAAAATGCCTAATGACTGCATTTGAGGATTGGTTGGAGAAGTTCAGCACAGTAAAGAGTGAAACAGCCAGAAAGGCATTGCTCAATTACCTGATCACCACTTACCTGAATATGTGCCATGACTACAGGCTGAAGGGCTGGCGCGTGAAAGGGCTGGATCTGAAATTTGTCCTCGACCACACAGAGCGGCCGATTATTAAACTTAAAGCACTATGGTTTACTGTCTGGCCATCCACCTATTTTATGGTAAGGGTCACCAGGAAGCCGGAGCAGATACCGTTGTGAGAAACACATGTAAAGAGAAAGTGAGTACTGATGAACACATACCCGTTCGATTTTTCCGTAGTAATGGCAGTTTATAACGTGGAGAATTATCTGAGGGAAGCCGTGCACAGCCTTGTCCATCAGACCATTGGTTTCTCCCGTATTCAGGTCATTCTTGTGGATGACGGCTCTACAGATAAGAGTGGGAAAATTTGTGACGAGTATGGAAAGAAGTATCCGGATAATGTAGTTGTCGTCCACAAGGAAAACGGTCGCCAGGCATCCGCAAGGAATGCCGGTCTGCCTTATGCTAAGGGAAGGTATGTGAATTTCCTGGATCCGGATGACACGCTGGAGAAGGACGCAATGAAGAAGGTTAAAGCCTTCATGGACACTCATCCGGAAACAGATGTCTGCGCCATTCCCATTTTTTTCTGCGGGGATCAGAGAGGCCCCCATATGCTCAATGGGAAGTTTGAGCAGGGGACAAGGGTGGTTGAACTGTTGGATGAGGAAAACGCGGATTGCCTGTTGCTCAGCGTCGCAGCGTCTTTTTACAGGAGTGAAGCTGCCAGGAAGATGTCATTCGACACAGAACTTTTCCATGCGGAGGATGCGAAAGAGAATGTAAAGGTTCTTCTTGAAAATCCAAAATTGGGAATAGTTGCTGACACTGCGTACAATTACAGGAAATACGGTGATTCGACACTTAACCAGAGCATCTACAGGAAAGAATCCTACATCCTATATCTGGAACATTTTTCTGCATGGGCTCTTGAACAAGCCAAGGAAAGATATGGTTTCATTCCAAAGTTTATACAGAATATCATTATGTATGATATCCAGTGGAAGTGGAACCAGGCATCGGTTCCACGGGGTGTCC
>CADBME010000397.1 GCA_902795715.1 uncultured Lachnospiraceae bacterium
AAGCCCTGGCAGCTTTGCAGGCTCAGGAGAAGAGGATTGAAGATTCTAAGCAAAACCAGCCCTCGGAACCGGAGACTGTTAAAGTATCGAGTATCCAGCTTAAAGCCATCTCCAATAAACTTGCGGTTGGTAAAAATGTCCCGATTATTGCCACTGTATTCCCGGAGAATGCAGCCAACAAGAGCCTGGTCTGGAAGAGCAGCAACACCAAATTAGCGGTAGTAAATGCGAAAGGTGTCGTTCGATTGTCTAAGATGGCAAAGGGAAAAACAGTTGTTATTACTGCAGCAGCAGCTGATGGATCTGGGGTGAGAGCGTCCTTCAAGATCAAAGGAATGAAAGGCGTTGTCAAGAAGATCAAAGTCACCGGAAAGAAGAAGGTCAAAGCCGGCAAAGCGCTGAAGCTGAAAGCTAAAGTGAAAGCAACCAAAGGAGCTAATAAAAAGCTGAAGTGGATCTCCGGCAATCCTAAGTTTGCTATAGTCAACGGCTCTGGTAAAGTGAAAGCATTGGCAGCAGGCAAAGGAAAGGCTGTGAAGATTACAGCTATGGCTACCGATGGCAGTGGAAAGAAGAAGACAGTGATTATCAAGATTCAATAGCAATGAATAAAGAAGGAAATTCTACATTGCTCACCATGGAGCAGAGCAAAGGCCGTAAAGACAAAATAAGAGGGAAATGACACTCCTTTTTTACAAAGCGGCAATTTCCGTGTGCTATATTGTTTCTAACGAAAGGAAGATAAGACTTTGACCTCATATGCACGACTTTGGCAAGAAGGAGGTATAGATTATGAAATGCCCATGGTGTGGATCAATAATAAAAGAAGATGAAATATTTTGCTCGGAATGCGGAAAGAGAATTCGCCAGGAAGCAGGCCGGAGCTATCATACAGGATCTGCGGGATCAGACAGGGATGCCGGACGCAATTATAATCCGGGAAGAAATTATAATCCGGGAAGGAATTATAATCCCGGCCGCAACTATAATCCGGGAAGCAGCCGCCCTTCGAGGAATCCGGGAGTAAGCTTTGCGGAAACCGGTATGAGATCTTCTGCTCCCTTTGAGGGAAGGAGGGGAGGAGACCCATCCTCATCCTGCCGCGCAGGCGACAGCTCCCGTCACGGTGGCGACAGAGCCAGCCTCTATGGGCCGGGAAGACCGGAAGACATGAGATATTCCAGAGACCCCATGGCATATAATGACCCGAATCTTCCCGAAAAGGGAAGCGGTATGGGAATTATTCTGATGGCAGCCGGGATCACGGCTCTGGTCATAATGATTGGCGCAGGAGCTTTCCTCTTTATGAGGGGGACCGGGAAGACTGCAGATAAAGAAAAGACCAAGGTCGCAGAAGACAAGAAAGTCAAATCCGGGAAAAAGAATCATGGAGATAATAAGGGTGACAGCGGACAGGATGAGAATGATTCTACGGTGAAAGAGGGAGAATGGTCTACGGTAACACCTGATTATTCCACAGACGAAGCAGACACTACGACTGAGAAACGCTCTGACAGTACAAAAGAAGACAGCACAAGGGATGACAGATCGAAGACTGACAGAAACAGAAGAGATAAGGCGGAAGCCACGACAAGGAAAAAGTCAGAAACTTCAACCGAAAAAGACCGTGACTTTAACTTCGGCAGTAAGAAGAAAAACTCACGAAAGAGCCCGTCGATTGATGTTGACGGTGGGTCGGATGAAACTCAGGGTGATAACAGCGTTACTGCAGATGAGCCTCCGAAAAAGTCAGATGATCAGACATCAGGGGAGATCGGTCTTGACGGAAATAATGGCGGCACGAAAAAAAACTCCTCGAGGGAGGCCAATGGCGGACAGGTTCCGGAAGACCCTTCTGAAGATCCTCAAATCCCGGTGGAAGAGGATGAGGATTCCGATAAGGATGTAGACGAGAATTCGGATGGCCAAGACCAGGATAAGGATGAAGAGGCTGAAGAAGAGAAAGAGGAAGAAAAGGAAGAGAAAGAGAAAAAGAAGAAAAAAGAAGAGGAAAAGAAGAAGGAAGAGAAGAAAGAAAAAGAAGAAGAGGAAGAAGAGGAAGAAGAGGAAGAAGACAAGGAAGAGGAGGATGATGAAGAGGATTCCGATGAAAAAGAATACACCGGAATCGTCAGTGACATCAAGCCTGTGGAAGATGGAGTGGTCACTTTTAAGATTGAGACAGAGGAAGCGGTCATAAAGTGTATAACAGATGATGAAGACATCATTGACCAGCTTGAGGACGGTTCGGAAATTACCGTAACAGGGACAGAAAATGAGGATTCCGAGCTGGAAGTAACAGATATTTCTCAAGAGTAAAAAAGACGGATATCTTCTGCATTTCCAATGATTCGGGAAGTATTTTCCCATCCTGTACCGCCCTTTTTGCTATACTTAAATTGAATTAGTTTAATTATTTGCGGATACCCCGCTCCATGCCCGGAGGCAGACAGGGCGGCGGGGTATCCTCTTCATTTAAAGGCAGGCGGGATTTCCTATGACACTGGATCAGCTGAATGAAAAATGGATAGCATATAAGGCTAAATATCAGGTGGACAGCCCTGTCCTGATTGAAGAAGTTCGCTATGACACGCCAAAGGGTGTGGAGTCTTCTTTTGATGTGACAGAGCTGTTTTCCGAGCGGTATATTCTTCATCTCTCCAGAAAATGCCTGGTCTACCGGGGAGAATATCTGGATTTGATTCTCTGTCACGAATTCACACATCTGGCGGATTTCCTTATGCATCCCTATTCCTACAATGTAGTCAGCAGGGTCTACCATTATATGAATACATGGTCAGAGTACCATGCCAGCCGGCGCAGTCTGGGACTTGTGCTCTCCGGAGCATTTTCCGGCGGGATTGATCCGGATAAGGCGGTTATACCTCAGGCCTTCCGGGATATCTCTTTAAGAAAGCTGATCAATGATACACTGAGTCAGGGGGGAGCGGCTCTGGCTGAATATCGCAGGACCGGAAATTCTTCCGTATACCATCTCTTTTTCCGCTGCCTCATGTATCTGATGGGCTATATTTCCCACTTTAGCAATGCTCCTGATATTCTGAAGTATGCCTTGTCCTATCTCAAGCTGGAAGGGAATACCTGCTATGAACTCTATCAGGCCCTGGGAAGAGGCGAGGCCCGGGATATTATCCCCTTCTTCGACAGACTTATGAAGGAGCTCGGCCCGGGAGACCGGTGAAAGGAAAGATACTTTTTCTTGACTTTGCATATCATATTGATTATTATTAAAATGAAATTTGAAAAGGGGAGCCACCAGAGTGTGCTGAGAGTCGGCTTGTGCAGTCGTGACCCATAACCTGATTTGGATAATGCCAACGTAGGGTATATTGGAATGATTCGGCAGATATACCATTGTGGTGTATCTGCCTTTTGTTTTTTGATCGTTTGCCATTATTTGCGGCCTCTTGCTGTAATATATAGCAAATAGCATCTTTGCCAAGAGTTCCACAAGATCCTCAAGACCTGGCATAACATCTGTAAAGGAGGAGCTATGTTTAAGGAAGTATTTGAAAATGTTCAGAAATCCACGCCTCTTGTCCACAATATCACCAATTATGTCACAGTTAATGACGTAGCTAATGTATTATTGGCTTGTGGAGCCAGTCCCATCATGTCGGACGAGCCCAGGGATGTGGAAGATATTACGTCCATTTGCGGTGGCCTGAATATCAACATCGGAACTCTGAATAAAAGAAGCATCAAGGCCATGTTTAAAGCCGGGAAAAAGGCAAATGAACTGGGCCATATCGTCCTTCTTGACCCGGTAGGGGCCGGAGCCAGTGCTTTGAGAACCAAAACGGCAGCAGACCTGATTGACCAGGTTCACTTTGATGTAATCCGGGGAAATGTGTCAGAGCTTAAGGCCCTGGCCCTGGGAAGCACCACCACCAAAGGTGTTGATGCGGACGCAGCGGACGCAGTTTCCGAGGATAACCTGGATCAGATGACGGCTTTTGCCAAAGACTATGCAAAAAAGACGGGATCCATAATTGCTATTACGGGGGCAATCGATCTGATAGCGGATGCCGACCGTTGTTTCGTGGTCCGGAACGGACGGCCTGAGATGGGGAGAATAACTGGGACCGGATGCCAGTTGTCCGGCATGATGACAGCCTATGTGACGGCAAATCCGGACAGAAAGCTGGAAGCAGCTGCGGCTGCTGTATGTTTGATGGGACTGGCCGGTGAGATCGGCTGGGATGAGATGGAAGGAAGAAAAGGAAATTCTTCTTACAGAAATTATATTATTGATGTTATCTGTACTATGGATGCCGATACACTGGAAAAAGGAGCAAAATATGAGATTCGATAAAAATTCCCTCCTCTTATATCTGGTTTCCGACCGCCATTGGCTTGAGGGACGCAGACTGGCCGATGACCTTGAAGCAGCTATAAAAGGAGGTGTAACCTTCGTGCAGCTTCGGGAAAAAGATGATATGGCCATGGATCACGATGACTTCCTGAAGGAAGCCCTGGAAATCAAGGAATTATGCGCCCGCTATGAAGTCCCCTTCGTAATCGATGATGACGTGGATCTGGCTTTGGAATGTGGGGCAGACGGAGTTCATGTGGGACAGAGTGACATGGAAGCAGGCAGTGTCCGGGAGAAGATCGGACCGGATCGGATTCTGGGCGTTTCGGCTGAGACGGTGGAGGAAGCGATTCTGGCTGAAAAAAGAGGAGCAGATTACTTGGGTGTGGGAGCTGTATTTCCTACTGGTTCCAAAGATGATGCCCTGGATGTAAGCCATGAAACCTTAAAAGAGATCTGCCGGGCAGTCTCTATTCCCGTGATTGCCATCGGAGGTATCAGCCGGGACAATGTCTGTGAGCTGTCCGGGAGCGGAATTGTGGGTATCGCAGTCATTTCCGCTATTCTGGCCCAAAAACATATAGAGGAAGCTGCGGAAGACCTCCTGGCAAAAACGAAAGAAGCCCTGATTGAGGCGTAAAGGCGGGATACCATGTCAAAAAAGAGAATTCGCGGAGCCATATGGGACATCGACGGGACGCTGATTGACTCCATGCCCATCTGGCGTGACCTGGGGGCCCGTTATCTGAGAAAAAACCATATCCCGCCTGAGGACAGGCTGGGAGACATCCTTTTTCCCATGACCATCACAGAAGGGATCCGTTACCTCAAAAACCATTATCCCCTGCAGGAGACCGAGGAAGAAATCCGGGCCGGCCTCATGGAAGAGGTGGGTATCTTTTACCGGGATCAGGTTCCTATAAAAGCCGGCGTCAGGGACATCCTTGACTTGATGAAGGAGGAGGGTATCCCCATGATTCTGGCTACCGTGGGCGATCCTGGTCTGGAAGAAGCGGCTTTGCACAGACTGGAGATTCTGGAGTATTTTCAGGGAATTGTCACATGTGAAGAGCTTTCTACTACAAAAAAGGATCCCCTGATATATCTGGAATGTGCCGGGAAGCTGGGAAGCCGGCCGGAAGAAACCATAGTTTTTGAAGATGTATATCATGCGGTTCATACTGCCAGCCGGGCAGGCTTTATCGTAGCAGGAGTTGAGGACGCAGAGAGCATTTCCCGGAGGGAGGCCATTCGAAGGGAATCAGACTTATACATATCCGACTTCACCGATCCCGGGATCAGGAGACAGCTTGGAGAATGGTTGAAGTAAAGCCCTTTTGGGGGAAAGAAAGGAGAGAAAGATGAGGACAGCATTATCAATCGCAGGGAGTGATTCCAGCGGAGGCGCCGGTATACAGGCAGATATTAAGACCATGACTATGAATGGCGTTTATGCCATGACAGCCATCACGGCTCTTACTGCCCAGAATACGACCGGGGTATCAGGAATCATGGAAGTGACTCCTGATTTTTTACTGGAACAATTAGAAAATATTTTTACGGATATCCGGCCCGATGCAGTAAAAATCGGCATGGTATCCTCGTCAGATCTGATTCGGGTTATTGCAGACACCCTTAAAAAATACCAGGCAGATAAGATTGTGGTAGACCCTGTGATGGTTGCGACCAGCGGGGCTAAACTGATCAGCGATGATGCCATAGATACTCTGAAAAACAATCTCCTGCCTCTGGCTTCGGTGGTTACTCCCAATATTCCGGAGGCGGAGGTCCTTTCCGGAATGGAAATCCGGTCGCCGGAGGATATGGAAAAGGCAGCTAAGATGATTTCAGACCAATGGGGATGTGCTGTTTTGTGTAAGGGAGGCCATGACTTGAATGATGCCAATGACCTTCTCTATGCCAAGGGAAATTTCCGCTGGTTCCGGGGAAGGAGAATTGATAATCCCAATACCCATGGAACAGGCTGCACCCTGTCAAGTGCCATTGCCTCCAACCTGGCAAAGGGTTTTGATATGGAGGAATCCGTGGGACGGGCCAAGGAGTATATTTCCGGTGCTCTGGCAGCCATGCTGGACCTGGGCCGGGGAAGCGGACCTATGAATCATGCCTTTGCTTTGACGGGTATCTTTTCCTCGGATAATGATTGAGACTCTTTTTTACCGGAGGAGAAAATACACTGGCAAGATAAAAATCAATGGAAAAAAGACATTTGACTTACATTAAGGAGGACCAAACTATATGACTGTTTCTGAGAGACTGGTGAAATCAGAGCTGGAGATTTTTGATCAGTATACCAATCATCCTTTTGTCCGGGGAATCGGCACGGGAAAGCTGGATAAGGAAAAATTCTGCTATTATCTGATTCAGGATTATCTCTATCTGATGGACTATGCCCGCGTTTTTGCCATCGGTGCAGCAAAGGCCAAAAACCTGAGAACCATGAATGTCTTTTCCAACTATGTCAGCCAGATTACCAGTGGAGAGATGGATATCCATCGCGCCTACATGGAAAGGATGGGGATATCCTTAGAGGAGGCCACAGAGACAAGAGTAGCGCTGGAAAATATTTCCTATACATCTTATATGATCCGGATTGCCTATGAGGAAGATGAAGCTGAGATTGCCGCAGCTATTCTTTCCTGTGCCATCAGCTATGAGATTATCGCCCGGAACCTCCTCCTGGGCCTGCCAGGGTCCAAAGACCATCCATTCTATGGAGAGTGGATCCGGGGTTACACCAGTGATGCCTACCACCAGGAAAATCTGGAGCTGATGGATCTTCTGGATGAGCTTACGGTAAACTATTCAGAAGACCAGATCACTCATCTGATGGAGATATTCCATATGTGCACAAGATATGAAGGTGCCTTCTGGGATATGGCCTGGAATTATGAGAAAGGCAGACTATGATACTTGAATTTGATCATGTTACTTTTCGCTACCCCGGAAGTGAGCTGCCGATTCTGGAGAATCTTTCTTTTTCCCTTGACCGTAAGGAATTTGTCTCCATCATCGGACCCAGCGGAAGTGGAAAGACCACCCTTCTCCGCCTGGTAAATGGGTTTATCCGGCCGGATCAGGGAACTATTCGAGTCATGGATGAAGACCTGGCTGCCGATGCGGATAAAAACAGCGGGACAAGAAAGAAGATAAAATGCGGCTATATGCCCCAGAACGACCTTCTCTTTCCCTGGGACACCCTTCTTGATAATGTCGCTCTGCCCCTCCGCATCAGTAAAGTGGCCAGGGCAGAGAGGGAAGAGAAAGCCAGAGCCCTTATAGAACAGGTCGGCCTGGCAGGATATGAAGATAAATATCCTAAGGAGCTATCTGGGGGGATGAAGCAAAGAGCATCTTTTGCCAGAACCCTTGCAACCGGATCCGATCTCCTTTTGCTGGACGAACCTTTTAGCGCTCTGGATTCTATTACCAGAGCTTCCATGCAGGAATGGATGCACCGGCAATGGAGAAGCATGAATAAAACCATACTCATGATTACCCATGACGTGGAAGAAGCTATTTTCCTGTCGGGAAGGATTCTTGTGATGACTGGGAATCCGGTACGACAGATGGAGGAGGTCAAGGTTCCTCTTTCTGAGGAGAGGACAAGGGACATGGTCTTGTCCGGAGAAATCATGAAATGGAAACAGAGATTAATCGGGATGTTGAGAGAGGATGTCGGATGAATAAAGAGATGACTCCGATGAATAAAAGGATATTTGGAATCGGGTTCGGTGTTTTTTTGCTTCTGATCTGGGAGATTCTGTCCCTGCAGATTCAAAATTCCTTTATGCTGCCGGGCCCTGCGGATGTGGTCCGGTCCCTGATTGAAAACCGTGTAGAATTATTTACCGTACATCTTCCGGCTACCATGGCCGTAGTCCTGACCGGAGGAGTGAGTGCTGTACTGATCGGGCTTTTTTTTGCCCTGGTCATGGACCGGTTTCCCGGGGCAGCCCATACTCTTTATCCGATTTTTACAATCAGTCAGACTTTGCCCATAACCTGTATCGCACCGGTCTTTGTGCTATGGCTCGGATACACTATGAAAACAAGAGTACTGCTTGTTATTCTTATGAATTTTTTTGCAGTTACCGTAGACTTTTATGATGGCTTGCAATCAACTGCCCCCGAGCGAATCGATTTATTGAGAACTTACGGGGCAGACCGGAGACAGGAACTGATCTGCCTTCGCTTTCCCACTGCCCTGCCCAATCTCTTTTCTGCCCTGCATATTGTCATTCCCTGGTCGGTAGTGGGAGCAGCCGTCTCCGAATGGCTGGGAGCCCCTTATGGACTGGGAACATACAGCAGGTATTGTCTGGGAAATCTGGATGCCGCAGGACTTCTGGCTCCCCTCTTTATTTTGAGTCTGGTCGCACTGACCCTGAACGGAGCGGTTACATTGGCAGAAAGAAAGACTCTGGAATGGATGTAGTTATGATAAAGTTCGGCAAAGAAACAGGACCGAATTGAAAAAAACACGGATAAATGCGTGTATGAAAG
>CADBME010000398.1 GCA_902795715.1 uncultured Lachnospiraceae bacterium
CTTAAGGGAAGAACCCGTGATTCCTTTTTTCTTTTTTTCTTTCAAATCATGAGCTAAATCCAGAAGATAACGAATCTCTTCTTTTGTGTAATCCTTTAATGTCAAAAAATTCCGCCCTTTAAGGTTCATGAACAGTTCCTCCCAATTCATATTTAATAATAATTATACAGATATCCTTATCAAATTCAGACTGTCCTGTCAAGAAAAAACATGGATTGACCGTCAATGAGTCCCATATTTGGATAAGAGATTCTGATCCAGGACCTCCTTGCAGGTCTCAATCAGACTGACTGCCCGGTCGGAATTGGCCTGGCAGTAGTCCTCGTCCACAGGAAAGCCCTGACCGGTGTCAATGGACAGCATCCGGCCTCCGGCTATGGTCCCGTCCCTGCCCATGACATAGATCACATCTTTGCTGCCTCCGATAAAGGAACCGAGGCCCACATAGGATATCTGGGCTATATAGCCTTCCCGGGCATTGAGGAGATCATGTCCGAACACATAGGGAGTCGGAATGGTAAGATCCATGAGATTGGCTATGGTGGGCATGATGTCAACCTGCCCTCCTACCGTGTGAATGGTTTTATGATCTCCAAGTCCGGGCAGATGGATGACCAGAGGAACTCGCAGCATCTCATCATAGTCATAATCTCTTCCCAGAAAACGGCTTACGGATTCCCGGACGGCCGGGGTCTCCCGATTCATTCCCTGATGGTCTCCGTAGATCACAATCATGGTCCGGTCGTAGAGATCATTTTCCTTCAAATAGCGGATCAGTTCTCCGAAAGCCTCATCGGTGTAACGTACTGTCTGCAGATAATTGCCGAATAAGGTTCCCTTGTCTTCCGGCTTGAGTGCCAGGCTGGTCATGGAAGGATCAAGTTCATAAGGGATGTGGTTTGTAAGAGTCACCATAAAGCTGAAAAAGGGTTTCTTTTCCTGCTTCATGATATCCACACCCTGCCGGAAGAGCTCCTTGTCCGTCAGTCCGAATCCGGATGATTCCGTCATATCAAGCTCCTCCTGAGAATAGAATTTCATAAACCCCTGGTTTTTGTAGGCTTCACCCCGATTCCAGAAGGTGCGGATGTAGCCATGGAAGGCCAGAGCATCATAGCCCTCATCTCTCAGCATCCAGGGCAGACCATGATAGGTATTGTCCACGTACATCCGGTAACACTCCCGTATATTGTTGGGATAGAGGCTGTTGAGGACAGAGAATTCCGCATCGCAGGTGTTTCCTGTACCTGTTGTGGAAAAGAAACGGTCAAAATAAAAGGAATCCTCCTTAAGCATTCTGTTCAGGTTTGGCGTAATCTCCTCCCCGTTATATTTGGCCCCCAGGACAAAATCGTTCAGGGATTCCGTCTGGACTATGATCAGGTTTTTACCCTTTGCCACTCCCCGGTAAAGGTCTCCTTCCGATTTGGGAACCAGACTTTCCATGCTTTCCCGGATTTTCCCTTCGTCAGCATTCTTCCTGAATATGGGCCTGATCACATTGACTATGATATCGTTGGTATGGGAGGTGAAAAATTCTATATGATTTACCCTCTGGACATCTCTCTGGTTTTGAGGATTGATGGAGTAATAAAGCCAGGCTGCGCCGGCTGCCAGGACCAGGGCCAGGCAGAGGATCTTCTTTATTGTCCCCGGCTTCTTCTCTTTCAGTCCGGACAGGTGTCTTCTGTAAAGCCAGAGGGCTATGGGGTAATCGATCAGGGTCAGGAGGCAGAGAGGTGTCAGAGCCGCCCCGATTACATTGCCATCCCCTGCAATCTGAAAAAGGCTGCCGATCTGCCGAATCTGATTGATGGAGACACATCTTCCGAAATAGCTGGAATAAGCGGCATCGGCCAACATAAGAAGGGTGATCAGTGTGTAGCTGATATAGAAGAAAAATCTGTGCCAGCTTCTCCTTCCGGTCACTCCGATGGCATAGATGGCCAGAAGGACCAGGATGGTGATGATCGGAGCTTCGTAAACACAGATCATCTCATAGGCCGGGACATCCTCCCCGGATGCCAGGATCCTGAGATATCTCCAGACATTCATCAGATCAAGGACATTAATCTGCCAGTAGTATATCCAGGTCTTTATCATAAAAACCGGCAGGATCAGCCAGGCCATAATCTGCATTTTTATGGTTTTTTCACTTTGTCCGTCGATGTTGGTCATCATCTTTTTTCCCTCACGCCTCTTCTTTTATCCCTTCCACTTTGCAGTAAGCACAAAGGGAACTGTCTCCAGTTCCCTAAAGTGTCTTTATGATTCTTTTCCCGGCTGATTATCTGCCTGCAGGGAGACCTTCATTCGGATCTGCTCCGGTCTCACTATCGGCTGCACTTTCTTTCAGTGCAGACACCATACCAACCAGGCCCTGAATGTCTGAAGGTACAATGATCTTGGTTGCCCTGCCGTCAGCCGCCTTGGCAAAAGCTTCTACAGCTTTGAGCCGGATGACTGATTCGTCAGCACCAACTTCTTTGAGGGCTCGCAGACCATCTGCCGTAGCCTGCTGAACCTTGAGGATGGCTTCCGCCTGACCTTCCGCCTCCCGGACAGTAGCTTCTTTCTTGGCCTCGGCATTCAGAATAGCGGCTGCTTTATGGGCTTCTGCCTCAAGGATGGTGGACTCTTTCATACCTTCAGCCCGGAGGACTGCAGATTTCTTTTCACCCTCGGCCCGGAGAATGGCTTCTCTTCGCTCACGCTCGGCTTTCATCTGTTTTTCCATGGCATTCTGGATTTCTGCCGGCGGGATGATGTTTTTCAGTTCCACACGGTTAACCTTGATTCCCCAGGGATCGGTGGCCACATCCAGAGTCGCCCTCATCTGGGTATTTACATTTTCACGGGATGTAAGAGTCGCATCCAGTTCCAGGTCACCGATGATATTACGCAAGGTGGTAGCTGTAAGATTCTCAATGGCCATGATAGGATTTACGACACCATAAGCATAGAGCTTGGGATCGGTGATCTGATAGTAAACCACGGTGTCAATCTGCATGGTAACGTTATCCTTGGTGATTACCGGCTGAGGCGCAAAATCAACAACCTGCTCTTTGAGAGAGACTCTCTGGGCAATCCTGTCGATAAAAGGAACCTTGATATGGAGTCCTACACCCCAGGTCCCCTGGTAGGTTCCAAGTCTTTCTACAACGTAGGCATGGGCCTGGGGAACGATCTGAATGGAACTTGCAACTGTATAGATAATCAATACCAGTATGAAAATAATTCCGACTAAACTAAACATCGATGAATCCTCCTTTCTGTTCCGGCACCACAATCAGCTTGACACCGGATATTTTCTGAACGATAACTTTCTGGCCCTCCTGTATGGTCACATCATCCGAAAAGCTTCTGGCTGTCCAGATCTGACCTTTTAAGTCCACCTGGCCCTGGCTCTTCAGGTTGTCAATTCCCTGGGTTACCAGGCAGGGCTGGCCGATCAGGCTGTCAATGTTGGTTGCCTGCTTCTTGCTTTTTAAATTGGATCTTACCACCGGCGCGATCAGAACCAGGAGAAGGATCGTGACCACTGCGAAGGCAAGAATCTGAACCCATATGGAAAATCCGAGCGAAGCCATCAATGCACCGGCCAGAGCTCCCCCGATAAACCAGATGGAAGCAAGAGAAAGTGTGATGATCTCAATCACCAGAAAAACAACGGCTGCAATCAGCCAGTATGATACAGGCATATCTTCACCATCCTTTCCATAGTGTTATTAAAATTATCCCGTATAAAGTGAAGCCACAGGGGAACCATGCGTGCATCATACATGACTTTGAATGGGAAGTCCATCGATCAGAATCAAATCCATTTCCCTGCTTTTACCGTATCTTTTTCTGATTATGCCTCTTCTTTAAGCCATGCAGCAACATCAAGAGCATGGTAGGTAATAATCATATGAGCACCGGCCCGCTTCATGCCGATCATATTCTCCATGACGATCTTCTTCTCGTCAATCCAGCCATTGGCTGCTGCAGCTTTCACCATGGAGTACTCTCCGCTGACATTGTAGGCGCAAAGAGGCATATCGGTCCTCATGGAGGCAGTCTTCAGGATATCAAGGAAGGCAAGAGCCGGCTTTACAATAATAATATCGGCTCCTTCATCTATATCATCCTGGATATCACGGATGGCTTCTCTGCCATTGTGATAATCCATCTGGTAAGTCTTTCTGTCACCAAATCCCGGTGCGGAATGGGCAGCATCACGGAAAGGTCCGTAATAGCCGGAAGCCATCTTGGCACTGTAGGACATAATGGGAGTCATAGCCAGTCCGGCTTCATCAAGAGCTTTCCTGATGGCTTCCACATGTCCGTCCATCATATTGGATGGGGCAACCATGTCTGCTCCGGCCTGGGCGCATGTTACCGCTGTCTTAGCCAGAAGAGGCAGGGTCTCGTCATTCAGGATTTCCCCGTCTTTGATGACGCCGCAGTGACCGTGGGATGTATACTCACACAGGCAGATATCCGCAATCACAATCAGCTCCGGATATACTTTCTTGATATGGCGAATAGCTTCCTGAATGATGCCATGTTCATTGTAGGCTTCCGATCCGCACTCATCCTTATGGGCCGGGATACCGAAAAGAAGGACAGCTTTTATGCCTGCTTCCCTGATCCTTTCGATTTCCTCATCCACCCGGTCGATGGAATACTGGAAAATGCCCGGCATGGAATCGATAGGGTTCTTCATATCCTTACCTTCAATCACAAAAAGAGGGTAAATCAAATCTGAAACCTGAATGGATGTCTCCCTTACCAATGCTCTCATATACTCTGAAGAACGAAGTCTTCTTCTTCTGATCATATAAAACACCTCCCTGAATACATGATCTAAAAAAAATTTATAACAGAATTAAATAAACTGACTTTTTGACCCTGATACCAGGGATCTAAGGTATCTGCAGATATTGTATCATACCCGGTCCCAGGTTCTCAGTAGGTCTGGCAATAAAACCGTGTTTTTTATAAAAACGTTCCCTGCCTCTGGCACACATGAGATCAAACATCATCATGGTTCCGGAGAAACCTTCATGGATCACGAAGTCTTTCAGGGTCTCAAGAATTAATCCGCCGATTCCCCGGCCCTGAACTTCAGGCCGGATAATCAGATCCTGAACGTAACAGATGATCGCTCCGTCGCCCACGATTCTGCCCATACCTACCGCTTTTCCGTCAACATACGCCACCAATATATACAGGCTGTTATCCAGCCCTTTTCTGGCCTGGTCCCTGGTCAGCCTGTGAAAATGCACCGATTCTCTCAGGTCCAGATAGGTATCCAGATCCAGTTTGTATTCAACTAATTGTATCATATTTATTATCGATTTGTACTTGTTGTTTAGTATAAGTCTTCTTTATTATCGATTTGTGCTCGTTGTTTAATACTGGTCTTTCTCTGATTTTCTATTCCCCCTGCATGGGGATCATCCCTCAGGATCTGATTGGCTTATTCCCCCTGTTCATCCTCCCCGGCAAGGGCATCTACCTCTTCCGGAGTCGGAATCCTTTTCTGACTGACTGCATTGTCAAGAATCTGCCGCAACAGCTTCCGCCTCTTCTTCTCATCATGAATCCGGACCTTGAGCCGGTCCCGGATCTGTCCGATACCCCTGGCCAGATCCCCATAAAAAAAAGGAATCTCTCTCTCAATCAGCCGCCGTATATGTCTTGACAATCCCGGACTGTTCCCTCCGGTATTGATTCCAATGCTGACATCGCCTCTTTTCACGACAGCCGGGAAGAAAAATGTACACTCAGCCGGACAATCCACCACATTCACCGGAATATGGCAGTCATGACAGAGAACCGCAATCCGGTGGTTCTCCTCCCGGTCTCCGGTTGCAGCCACCACGAGTATGGCTCCCTCCAGGTCTTCCTGACCTAAAAGCCCTATCCTGCGGCAATCCTCCTCCAGCATGGAGGTCAATTCTTCCTCCATGGAAAGGGCGGCCAATCTGACATCCGCCCCATAGCTGAGCAGGGTCCTGACCTTCCGGCAGGCCACCTTGCCGCCGCCGGCAACCAGACATTTTTTTCCTTGAATATCGATAAAAAGAGGAAAATAAGCCATGTCCTATCTCTCGATTCCTATGCGGGCGCTGATACCCCGGTCAAATGGATGTTTTCTCTTGCAGATTTCCGATGCATAATCCGCCAATGCAAGGATCTCTTCCGAAGGATTACGCCCGGTCAAAACGACTTCAAGCGATTTGGGCTTGTTTTTTAGAAATCCTATCACATTATCTTCCGAAAGCAATTCTTTGTCAATAGCATAAAGAGCTTCGTCCATGATAACCATGTCATATTCATCTGCATGATCGGCAATATAGTCCAGGGTCCTGTCGTTGTTTTCCCGGACCTGGTCAAGCTCTTGTGTGTCCATCTGGAAGGTGAATTTTTCATATTCCCTGCCGGGCAGGACCGTAACCTGGGGAAGCTGCTCTAAAACAGACCGCTCCCCGGACCGGTTGTCTTTAAGGAACTGGTGGAGAAGAATCTTCTTTCCCCGGCCGGCAGCTCTCATGGCCAGGCCCATGGAACAGGTTGTCTTTCCCTTTCCGTTCCCGTAATAAAGGTGAACAAGTCCCCTGCCGGAATGATCGTCCGGTATGCCCCCGCAGCCGATCTCCTCACCTGCGGTTTTTGGATCCTTTTCTTCTGCCGGCTGGGATTCTCTTTTTCTATCCTTCCCGGCACCTGTTTTCTCCGCCCCGCCTTCTTTTCTGTCTGATCCGAACAGGATATCATAAATCTGATTCATATCCAGATGTTTGCGGATCATATCCGCCAGCTTGTTGTACTGAATTTCCTTATACTCTGCTATGCTGATCCGGTTATTATTCGGGTCGATCCCCTTTTCTCTCATCATGTCATCGGCCAGGGCCATGACAAAGTCTTCATTATCAAAGATACCATGCAGATAACTTCCCCATACTCTGCCGTCGGGGGAAACAAAAGCGTCCGTTCTTCCATCCTCAAGCTCGATCATGGGCAGGGCCTGACCCAGAGACCGGGTCACTCCCATGTGGATCTCGTAGCCTTCCACTGTCCGGTTTTGCAGTCCGTAAAGGTTCCTGTCTTCAAGAATCTGCCCCCGGATCCTGGTCCTGGTTTTTTTGCCGGCAAAGACTGTAGAAATATCCAGTAAGCCCAGTCCTCTCATGCTGCCGCCGTGCTCCACGCCTTCCGGATCATGAAGTTCCTTGCCCAGCAGCTGAAATCCACCGCAGATTCCGATAACCCGACAGCTTCTGGCCGCCCGCTTGATGGCTCCTTCCAGGCCGCTCTCCATCAGCCATTCCATATCTCCCATGGTGTTTTTTGATCCCGGAAGAATAATCAGGTCAGGAGACCCCAGTTCCTTTTTGTCTGTCACATAGCGAACAGAAACTCCGTCCAGGAGTTCAAAGACACTGAAATCAGTAAAATTGGAGATTTTGGGAAGACGGATGACCGCAATATCAATCCCTTCCGTAATAGTCTTCTGGTTTAAACGATCAGACAGGCTGTCCTCATCATCGATATCTATCTTTTCCATGGGAAGGACTCCCAGAACAGGTTTTTCCGTCAGCTCTTCAAGGAGTTCCAGGCCTGGCTTCAGGATTTCCACATCTCCGCGGAACTTATTAATGACGATTCCGCAGAAACGGTCCTGGTCCTCCTGGGGCAGGAGGCGGATGGTTCCGTAGGCGCTGGCAAAAACTCCTCCCCGGTCGATATCTGCCACCAGAATCACCGGGGCATCTGCCATTTTTGCCATTCCCATATTAACAATGTCATCTTTGGCCAGATTGATTTCCGCCGGAGAACCGGCTCCTTCGATAACAATAATGTCATTTTCTTCAGATAGATGGTTAAAAGCCTTCATGATCTCGGGAATCAGTTCGGACTTACGCTCATAGTATTCCACTGCATCCATATTGCCATAGATTTCTCCATTGACAATAACCTGAGATCCCATATCGCTGGTGGGCTTGAGCAGGATGGGATTGATCCAGTGGGTAGGCTCGATCATGCAGGCTTCCGCCTGAACAGCCTGGGCCCGCCCGATCTCAAGACCTTCTTTGGTGATATAGGAATTTAAAGCCATATTCTGTGATTTAAAAGGAGCGACGCGATATCCGTCCTGGCGAAAGACCCTGCACAGCCCGGCTGTGACAAAAGATTTTCCCGAGTTGGACATTGTCCCCTGTACCATGATTGCTTTAGCCATTGTTTCCTCCATTTTCCTTTTCTTCCACCACTTTTGAAAGAGCCTGAAGCAGTTGTATGTTTTCCTGATGTGATTTAACAGCAACCCGCCAGTAATCCGGCCCCAGATTTCTGTAATTGCTGCAGTTGCGGATCATAATCCCGAAGGCTTCCAGCCTTTTGTCGAGATCTGTGATCCCCGGTGCCCTGAAAAAGATATAATTGGCCCGGCCGTCATAGAGGCGAACAGGCATCTTTTCCATGGCCGACTTCATAAAAGCATTCTCTTTGGACACCAGGTCGACGACGATCTTTCTGTATTCGGGGTCGGAACAGGCAGCCTCCCCGGCCTTCTGGGCTATGTAACTGACGGGCCAGGCCTGTCCGGCAAGGGTCAGCCGATTATTGACGGCCTGATCGCTGCACAAAGTGTAACCCAGTCTGACTCCCGGAATAGCAAAAAGTTTTGTGAAAGACTTTAAGATAATTCCGTTAGGAAATCGGTCAAGATCAGGGATCAGACTGTAGTCTTCCCACTCCCTGCAGATTTCCAGAAAACATTCATCTATAAGAACCCGGGTTCCTGTCCCGGCCGCTTTTTCCATCATCCGGATCAGCAGTCCCTTGTCTGTGAGAATTCCTGTCGGATTGTTGGGGTTGCAGACCACCAGCAGATCGATCTCACCGGTGATCCGATCCAGGATGTCCTCCCGGATAGTCAGGTCTTCGCCCATCTCATACCAGACAAATTCTCCACCGGCAGCCTTAAAAGCTTCCTCATATTCGGAAAAGGAAGGTACCGGCAGAAGAATCTTTTTCGGTCGAAGTCCGTAAGCCAGACGGTAAAGCATATCGGCGCCTCCGTTGCCACAGACCACATAATCCGGGGGAATAGCATCATAATTGCCGATCATCTCCCGGAGAAGAGAAGCTTCGGGATCCGGATAATTGATGGTTCCGTCAATTGCTTCCTCCATGGCCTTCCTGACATGACCCGGAAGACCCAGGGGGTTGATATTTGCAGAAAAATCGAGGATCTCCTCCTGGGGGATCCCCAACTCCTTTGCTTTTTTATAGATATTTCCACCATGTTGTTCTTTTATAGACATATAGTAACTCCGTAACGAATAAGGCAGCACAGAATCAGGGAAAGAAACGCGCTTGTGTACATGAGCTTGTTCATTCTGCGGATATCCTTGTATTCTACCGGTCTTAAATCATCTCCGATGGTTGGTTTTTCAACAGGAACCCCAAAATAGGAATGGGTTCCTCCTAGCTGGATATCCAGAGCCCCGGCGGCCACTGCTTCCGTCTGTGCACTGTTGGGACTTAAATGTTTGTAACGGTCCCTCAGGAAAATCCGGACAGCTCCCAAAAAGTCCATCCTGAGGAGCAGGGATGCAAGAATCATCATAAGAGCAGCCAGCCGCGCCGGAATAAAGTTGGCGATATCATCCATTTTTGCCGATGCGAAACCGATATACTTCAGTTCCTCATTCCGGTAGGCCACCATGGAATCCAGAGTATTTACCGCCTTGTAGGCAAAACCCAGAGGGGCTCCGCCCAGGGCGACGAAAAACATGGGGGCAATGACACCATCCGCCGTATTTTCCGCAATGGTTTCGATATCAGCCTTTGCAATCTCCTCTTCATTCAGGGACTGGGTGTCTCTGCCGACCAGGTAGGAGATTTCCTTTCTGGCTCCCTCAAGATCACCTTCCTTGAGTTTTGCGTAAACCTTCATGGACTCGGTTTTCAGACTTTTGGTGGCCAGAATCTGATAAATAAAGAGGGTCTCTATCCCCAGAGCCAGCCAGGGATGGACCAGACCGGCCACATAGAGAATAGCCCGGGTGACCCCATAGGTTCCCCCTACGATCACTATCATCAGGATCCATCCTGCGATCCATTCAGCCACCGGCTTTCTTTTCCTGCCTTCCTTTACCGCCTCCTCATAGGAAGTGCCGAAGATCAGGTGCTGCATTCCTTTTTTTAACTTATCAATAAACCATCCGATAATCTGTACCGGATGCACCAGAAAATGGGGATCGCCGAATATCATGTCCAGAACAAATCCGCCTGCTAAAGCAATCATTGCTTTCATACTTGCATCTGCCTCCTGCAGGATGCCGCAAGCTCGACAAATCTCTCCGCAATCTTCCGGCTGTTATGAAAATATAAATGAGGATAGCCCGACAGAACATGTCCCTTGACGTAGATTCCATGCCACTCTTTTCCCGACGATTTGCGGATCAGGCAAGCCTCTCCTCTTTTATCTGCTTTGGAGTAATGGAATTCATGAGCCCTTATTATGTCTCCCCGGTCGAAGAATGCCGTATCTTCCACCGGCTCCAGGGTCACATAACCGAATTCCATGGACAGGCGTTTTGTCATATGTACATCTGTCGGAATGATCCCAAGCATGGGCCAGGCGATTCCGTCGACTTCCACCAGATTATTGCAGGTATACATGAATCCGCCGCATTCCGCAATCATAGGAATGCCTCTGTCCACAGCCTCCCGTATGGATTCTTTCATGGAATGATTACCTGCCAGTTCCTTTTTATAAGATTCGGGGTAACCGCCACCCAGGTAGATCCCGTCGGTGTCATCCGGAAGTTTCCTGTCATAGACCGGGCTGAAATAGACAAGCTCTGCCCCGTTTTCTTCCAGGATATCCAGGTTTTCCTGATAATAAAAGCAGAAGGCCTTATCCCTGGCCACGGCAATTCTGGCTCTCTTTTTATCCGGACTAACCCGGCCGACAGCATCTTCTTTTCTATCTGCAGACAGGGGCTCTGCCCGGCCTGCAATTTCCATAAGCCCATCCAGGTCTATGCCCTCTTCGGCCATTTCTCCCAGAGTATTGAGTATCTCATTCAGGTTCCCGATTTCCCCGGCCGTCATCAGACCCAGATGCCTGCTTCCGATGGTTACACCTTCCCGGTAGGGAAAATAGCCCATGGCACGGATGCCCAATTCTTTCTCAATCACCGGCTTCATCAGATCGTAAAG
>CADBME010000399.1 GCA_902795715.1 uncultured Lachnospiraceae bacterium
AGTAGCCTGCAGGGATGTTAGCACAACTGACGCCGATGTTGTTCAGTGTCAGAGCCAAAATGTCGCTGGTTTTGCCATCTGTTATCTCAAAGCCATTAGCCTCTACTTGCAAAGCTTCCTCGAAGTCTTTGCTGGCACAGGGGATGCCTCGAAGCACAGTATGAATCTCTTTTCCACCTTTACAATCGGGCTCCAACACATAGAGACTATCCTCAAAGAAACTCATATCAGCTCGATTGCTGCCTATACAGCCTTTTTCTTCGCCAACCGCCATGAAGACCTTCAATCGAGGACGGGTTTCAAGACACCTTATACAAATATAGATGCCGTTCTTGTCATCAGCCCCCAAACCCTCGCGCTGTTTGTTTTGTTCGCTCCAACCATAAAGCATATCGCCCTCCTTATGCACTTCAAAGTCTTCGCTATGAAGAGTCTGCACCTGATCCATATGGCAGACAAGCGTGGGATAACCCACACTTGCCTCGCCTTTGGTGATATACAGATTACCAAGCTTATCCATCTTGATCTCAGTCTCAGGAACATGCTTCGAAACATACTCTCGAATGTAGGCTATCATCGGCCATTCATGGCCCGACATAGCATGAATAGAATACAAACGGCATAAGAGCAAATCTATTTGCAATAGATCAATCCTCGTGAGTTCAATCATCTTCTTTTACACCACGATAATTCAGATAGGCATCTTAAGTTCATTGATTATTCGATTCCAATCATTTGGTTCTATAGTATTTGGGGAAAACGATATATTCCTTGGATTACTAAGGACTATTAGATTGGGATGTTTTTTTAGACGATCTCCAATTCCCCTATCTTTAATACCTGTCCATCTCCCTTTCCCTCGCATGATAACAATCAGTTTGTTTTTATTCAAAGCATCATCTAACAAATCATTTCTATATTCATCAGAGGGAAGAGATGGAAAATAAAATGAATGATGAGAGTGATATGGAAAAAACTCCAAAACAAACATATTAAGTGGTGTAGGAAATATTGCAGAAGCAACATCATTTGTTCTTTTCTTCCACCACTCGCATCCTTCATGTAATACTCCTTTTTTACATCTAATATCTGTAAACCAAAGGAATTGATTTGGTGATGTTTTAGAATTTAATACTTGAGATAAAGTCTTCTGAGTTTCATTTAGAAATGTCTTATCGAATCTGAAACATATATCACATCTGCCAATTCCTGGATTCAAGTTTAAACAAACAACATGACTATTGATATTTCCAGAAAAAGGCTCTGGCAAATTAGATATATCAATCCCTTTATCTGCACAATAACTCGGATTAATTACATCCTTATCACAATCAGCAACAGTATTTTTCCAACTAATTTTATTCCATGGATTTTGCATATTCTTGCTTATTATTCAAATTGTTTATTATAATTTTGCCTTCCTTATTCTTTCTTGTGCCTTGCTTTTAGGATTGTTCAGATAATATGCCCGCTTTCCTTCTTGCCATGAACAAGGAACAGGAATATAAAGACTTAAAATCTTATTAGCCAAATATGAATTCTTTTCATCTATCGCAATATTTAAAGCCATATCGCAGAGGTTATTACATTCTGTAGCCTGAAGAATAGCACTTTCATGATCTTCTTTATTATTAGTGAAACCTTCTACTTCCGCAGGTTTCGTCTTCATTATATCTCCATCATGAATAGGCATATATGACCTTAAGATTTCTGTTTTTTTATTCAGTATACAATTAAATAATATGTTAGAAAAAGCTTTATCAGGATTACTTGCCAGAGGTATCATATATTTCTCGAATTTATTTTCTATTGTTTCGGGGAATAATTTTATAACAGAATAAAAAAGATCATTATTATTTGTTGATTGAGATATATCTAGAAGCATTTTACAACGTTTCTTCATCTCGAGATTATCTACTTCGTCCTCTTTTAATAGGTAAAGAATTCTCTTATTTGATTGTTCGTTTCCTTGTGCAGATAAAAACAAGGCTTCTAATCTAAAGACTTCTTCTCTTGCTTCTTCATACTTATAAGAGGATCTTTTTCTTAATAAATCAAGAAATTGATGAGCTGCATCAAAATCCTCATCTCTACAAGCTTTTTGATAAGAATCATATTCAGTCCCATCAGCTCCTTTAACTATTATAGCAGGTTCTTTCTCATTTTTACCATCAGACCAACTATCTGAGTTTTCATTATAAACTAATACTACAATAAATCCTATTATCGCAATAATTATATATATTTTTTTCATAATTTAAGAAGAGTTAATAATAAATTTGACTATTGGTTATAATAATGCTAATCCTATCTTTGTAAGTGTTGGCAGAGATGCATACATGGCAATACCGCCTACACCAGTTACAACAGCGCCAATTCCTAAGCCCCAAAGGAGCGGATGCTTTTTGAAAGACTCGACTATCTTACTACCTGTAGATTGATTTGTCCCAGAATCAGATTGTTTTGCTTCTGAATCTGAGGAGGCAGACG
>CADBME010000400.1 GCA_902795715.1 uncultured Lachnospiraceae bacterium
ACAACAATATCGATTAGCATTAGAAGAAAAAATTGATTGGCCGAAAGAACAAAAGGGTAGTTATTGGTCAGTTAGCAATAGGAATAATGGGAAAATAACGCTGAATGAATTGGAACGTCGCCGGCAACTATTGTTTCCTATGAAGGATGCTAACTCTGAATATCGCAAGATAAGAGAAAAACTCATAGGTGTTACTTTGCGTTTCACTCCGGATGTTCCAAAAATAATGATTGAAATTGTTCGTGCGACAAATTATAATAGTGAGATAAAAAGCCTTTTGCTTGAGCACGTGGATTCATTCACATCAACCATGAAGTATTATCGGCATAACAATTTGAGAACATTTCAATTTTATCTATCAAAGGTTAGTTACCTATTAGAACGATTAGATGACATAGAATTGCAAAAAGAATATATGCCACATATTTGTGAGCATATTATTTCAGAGACATATAGCCAAGCAATAAAATATAAATCCAATTATAGACCACCCAGAGATAATAGTACCTGGCTTAGCTCTGAGCAAGATACGAAATCTGTAGTGATTAAGAATTATATTGAGAGCGGGGAATTTTATCAAGAATCATTTCGGAAAGACATTTTGACTATCCAAGATGAATTCAAGGCATTAATTACCGATGATGATCCGTATTATCTTATATATCAGCAATATTATCATCATACTCAGCAATGGTGCGAGGAACAACTTGAAAAGATGATTATACAATTGCAAAAAAACAAGTATCCGCTGTCTTTCTATGCAAAGATAATTGTAGCAGTTCAGAGATTAATTGATTTGGGATTTGATTCGGAATATATGAGCCGTATAAAGCAACTAATGCTTTATAATATAAAAGGGTTGAGTGAGGCCACAGCAATTGATGAGGATTTGTGGTTTTGTGATGATCAAAAGTTTAAAGGGGTAGTTCATGAGATTATAGTAGAGCTTAATACAGCCATTGAAAATCATACGGCTGAAGTTGAAAGTGATAAAATCAAGGAAATTTTGGGAAAAGAAGATTGGATTGAACGCTTGGGGATATATGTGAATCCTAATCATGACCGATATGTTAGGGATATTCCGGTATTCTCAAAAGCAGAACCAGATAGTTGGGTACAAGTATTACATAATGCTGATCCTGAAGGCATAGATGGTTTCAGAACATTGTTGCGAGATCTGTATCCTAGGGATGTTATACGCAACAGTTATCAACAAGACAAAGAATCCATCAAAGAGATTAGAAAACAATTGGAACAACTTGAGGAATCTGATTTGATAAAAAAAGCAGCCATTGGTTGGTTATGCAATCAGTTTGATCAAATTATTAAAACCAATGAGAACAGTCAGTATTCCTTGGTAAAAGAAAACAAAGAGAATACAGAGAAATCATAATAATTATAGAAGGGCTGTAGGTAAAAATCCACTGTGCAGGTCTCTATATTTTCTCATTTTCCGAATAGTGATACCTCCTTGCCAAAACTCATACGAATATAAACAGGCGAATGTCTCCAAAATGTCACCAAAAACCTTCAAAAAGCCAAAGACAAGACAGAATATGGAGAAAAAACACACCATCCATAGTGCTTTAAAGATTAACTGAATACAAGATATAGTTGGCGTTGTAGAGTACGAATAATCGCGATGCATACGAGCCATGGCAATCGATGTGGCGAGTATAGTAATTAAATATCAGTTGACAAAACGCAGGAGAGCCGCTTATGAGCGACTCTCCTTTTTTTACTATATTGAAAATTGAGTGCAAAAGGGATACTATGGTGAAAAGGCAGAGGAGGATTTACATATGGGTGATATGCATAAAAAATACATCATCCGATGCGTACAAGAGGGCGAGATGGATCTGCTGAAAGATTTCCTCTATGAGGCCATATTTGTGCCAAAGGGTATGGAACCGCCGCCAAGGGATATCATTGACAGACCGGAACTCCGTTTATACATCGATGATTTCGGAAGCAGAAAAGGAGACAATTGTCTGGTGGCAGATTTCGGTGGTAAGGTTGTTGGTGCTGTCTGGACCCGTATTATGAATGATTATGGGCATGTGGATGATTATACCCCTTCGTTTGCTATATCTCTGTATAAGGAATATCGTGGACAGGGAATAGGCTCCAGACTTATGGTGGAGATGTTGGAACTATTAAAATCTCAGGGATATGAGCGTGCATCACTGGCAGTTCAAAAAGCCAATTATGCTGTGAAGATGTATGAGAAGATCGGATTCGAAACTGTGGACGAGAATGATGAAGAATATATAATGGTGTGTGAATTATAAAACAGTCATCAGGAGAGCTTTACTGAATTGAAACTTCGGTAAGGCTCTTTTTTAGTGGAAAACAGATTAAAAAATCCCCTTGACAAAGTAGCAAAAAGCTACTAATATATAAGTAGTAAATAACTACTTATTATTTTCTTCGTTTGAAGGGGGTGTTTATATGGAGATGCTGAAAGATATGTTTGGTAAGATTGACCCCGGTATGTGCAGGCTTTCCATGAACGGAAATGTGGCTGTGAAGACCGGGACCGGCTTCAAGACTTA
>CADBME010000401.1 GCA_902795715.1 uncultured Lachnospiraceae bacterium
AACGGGGAACGTGAATTCTATGAAACGGTAATGGTTCATTCATTTGGCCCGAAAGAATCCTGGTATCCAATGATTGAATTATTGTTTTCTTTTTATACTGTGAATCTGGAGTGGAACTATGTCCCGAAAGATCCACTATTTATGAAGCTGGTCCTGGTTCTTCAGCGTCATTTTAATGATGATGTAAAGGACGAGGATCAATTTTTTATTGCGTCAGGCAATTATAGATTGAAGGTGGGAATCAGGCGTCTTGTTCAGGAACGTCCTTATTATTGTGCCAGAGTTTTTGAGGCTATGGTGCATAGAATACATCAATTATTGCAAAATGATGCGAGTTCTGCAAAACGATATTCATATATACTTGTGGATCAATGGTTCGCTCAACGAATAAGCAGTGCAAGATCCATGACGACAGACATTAGCAAACGTACAAAAATAGTCGATGAGGTTGCACTTGATTATTCTAATATTATAATCCGCTATGCGCTATATGACGGTAAACCTGTATTACGATTGCCTTCAATTCGACTTCTGGATGATGAAGAAGCAGAGGCAAGTGCTGTTTTGTACGAAGAACAGCGATTGATTGCATCATATCCTCTTGAAATTCATGGTAACGAACTTGGAGAAACTATACGCTCGAAAATGATAGCTCTCGATACTGATTTATTAAAAGGGAGTGAAATACATTATCGTCTGGTAATAACCAGAGGCACAACTGTTGTTCATGACACAGGAAGAAAACTGTGGCGATCAGTAATTTTCTTTTCTGAGGGCAGGGAAATCAGCTTAAATCGCATAAAAAAAGAGCGATATGAAGTGTTCGCAATTAATCCTTCTAAAATTAGCGGAAGTAATGTGGATATAACTATTTTGGAAAGTGGACTATGTGATGCCCGTCTTCATAAAAACTATTCGATAGAGTATGAAGGAAATACAATAGCAATAGATTCATCGGAGTTGTCCGGTATTCGTGTGGTGGCTCCTTCTGTATATGGATCAGCACATTATTTCTTGGACGGAAGAGAATTTGACCTGGTTAAACCTTTTGCATCTTTGAAAGTATACTTAAACAGTGAAAATGATGCCAGAAAATACAGCCTGGTTATTAATGGAGAGCACCATTCGTTATCTGAATACTTTGATTATCTGGCGGGAAATCGAAGCTTAATAGAAATAGACGATATAAAGACTAATAATATTTCGTTATCTGTTGTCGACATTGCTGCCGGAATGACCATCTTTAAAGGAGATTATTATAAAGTTCCCAGACTTTCCTGGTCCTTCTCAAAAAAATGTTATATTTTTTCTGAAGAAACAATCGGTATAAATGCAAGAATAGCCTGCGGTACAGAAACGTACACTGTAACCGGAACAGGAGAAACAACTGTTCAAGCGGAATATCAAGGCGGTATCCTTTCCATAGATGTTCCTTGTCTGCAATATAAAATTGACGGTATTTCAAGTGTCTTTTTTGATAAGTATTATCGCCGCGATGATATTGAAGAAAACAGTGTTCTTAGATTAATTAATAATTCCGGAAATACATATACTGTAAAGATAGGGGAAGAGATTCTCCAGAATCCGGAATTGGTTTTCTTGTCCGAATACCTCCCGGATACAAACAATAATGACGTACTGAAGATAACTGTCAGTCTGGATAATCAAGAACACTTTGTCGCAGGAATAGTATATGGTGATTTTTTTCTTAAACCTCCCGTAATCTCTGGTGACGGAGAGGAACTTTCTTGGGATGGAGGATTATCTTATATCGGTAATACTCCTGAATCGATAGAACTGATTATTACAGACTCTGATAATAACAGTTATGGGTTTGAACCTGTTCTGGGACAGACATTAATTGCAGAAAATGTTAATGATATACTGCCGGACGGGGAATATAACTGGGCATTATTAATAAACGATAAAATCCTTTCAACAGGAAGAAGTTTTTTTGGAAACCCGTGTAGAGTACGGTTTGCCAATAAAAGGGTGAGAGTTGATCGAATTACAAAGGATATTGAAGCCGATAGTGATTCAATTACAGTTAAACCTGCTTATATTGACAATATTAAATATGTGGACACATGTTATGTAGAAACAGAGGGAGATATATATGATGTGTACACCGGATGGATGTATTGGTTGACCTTTACAGGAAATAAAAGATACTTTTCCAATAATTACATTTCCGGAAAGAACAACAATAGAAAAGCAAAATATAAAGTAAATCCCGTAAAAATCATATACATAAGTGATAAATATCTGCGGATTGTAAATGAAGATAATGAGGGATTATATTGTTTCAATAACACAGAATCTTCTATACCGGGATACGAAATTACTGATATAGAACCGTCATGGAGAGCAAAAGGATTTCTTGATATCCTGTTCTTTTTATATGATATAGAAGAGATAACCGGGAGGTCTACAAAGGGTTTAGAAGTGGCAAAGAAAAATATTATTTCTACCGAAAATATTAGGCGTATTCCTCCAGTGGATAACAGACAGTCCTCTTCAATGGCAAGTTCGGTTTCGAATGCCTTCTTTAAAAATATTAAAGAGACTGATCAGGCAAAGATTATACAGACTTCTGTCGAAGAGCGGGTCCTTGTAAATGCGGGTCCGGGT
>CADBME010000402.1 GCA_902795715.1 uncultured Lachnospiraceae bacterium
GCTTCTCCTCAAGGATGTGGAAGCCGGCTTTGACGGCGACCCGGCAGCTAAAAGCAGGGAGGATGTGGTGATTTCCTATCCCGGACTCTTTGCAGTATTTGTTTATCGGATTGCCCATGAGCTTTATGTTCAGGATGTGCCGCTGCTGCCCAGAATTATGACTGAGTATGCCCACAGCAGAACGGGAATTGACATCAACTCCGGTGCCACGATCGGTGAATACTTCTTTATTGACCACGGAACCGGTGTTGTAATCGGTGAGACCACATGGATCGGAAACCATGTGAAGCTTTACCAGGGCGTGACCCTCGGAGCCCTTTCCACCAGGAAAGGACAGGAGCTGAGGGGCAAAAAGCGACATCCTACCATAGAAGACAGGGTGACAGTGTACTCCAATGCCTCTATTTTGGGGGGAGAAACTGTAGTCGGAGAGGGAGCTATCGTTTCGGGCGGTGCCTTTGTTACTTCCTCTGTGCCGGCCTATACCAAGGTTATTGTCAAAAATCCGGAGCTTCAGTTCAAGGATTCGGATAAGACCGTGGTGATGGAAGAGATCAACAACGAATCCGGATATTGGGTGATTTAGCTTTAGTTTTTATCAATATGTATTCGGCATTGCCTGTCCTGACCATAAAGACATGATTCGGACCGGGTGGTGCGGTAAGATCACAGAATTGACGGGGATATAGGGGGCTTTTCGTGAAAAGAGACTATATAGTACATGCCAGGATCTTTAAAGCGCTGTCGGATGAAAACCGGCTTCGCATCATGGATCTGCTGAAGGAAAAGGAGAGAAACGCCAGCCAATTGTTGGAAGTGATGGACTTTGGCCAATCCACCTTGTCCCATCACATGAAGATACTGATCAATGCAGGAGTTGTTGAGGCTAAGAAACAGGGAAAGTGGGTGATTTACCATCTGAATGAGGAAGCTGTCAGGGCAATCTACGGCTTTATGAAACATTATTTTGAAAGCCCTGACGCCGGATCCTGATAGAAGATGGGTCTGAAAAAGAGACGTAAAAAGGAAAAGGCTTTTTGACTGAAAGAGCAGGGGGCCTGAGACAGAAAAAGTAAGCAAAAGATTTGACCAGCAAAGTATTTTTAAATAATTTATTAAAAAGGAGTTTCAATCATGAAGAAACAATTTATGGCAGTGACACTTGCCTGTATGATGATATTGACATTACTTGCAGGCTGTGGTTCATCCCAAGGCAAAGAAGAATCCACCAGCGGTGCACTGACCGGCAGAGCAAAGAAGAATGAAATCAGTATAGGTATTGCTCAGGACTTTGACAGCCTGGATCCGGACATCATGACCGCTGCCGGAACCAAAGAGGTAATGTTTAATGTCTATGAAGGACTGGTTAAGGCCGATTCCAACGGGGATATTATTCCCGCAGTTGCTTCGGATATTGAGAAATCCGAGGACGGTATGACCTATACTTTTACTTTACGAGATGGTGTGAAGTTCCACAACGGATCTGATGTAACCATGGATGATCTGGTTTATTCCATTGAACGCCGTTGGAAAAAGGATGATAAGGCAGCCCACCTGGAAGCTCTGGAAGTCATAGACCATATTGACAAGGATGGGAAGAAGTTATCGATTACTTTATCGGAGCCCAGCAATGAGTTCCTGGCAATCATGATGACTGCCTACATTATTCCCAAAGACTACAAGGATCTTGATGCAGCTCCCATAGGGACCGGTCCCTACAAATTTGTGTCCAGATCTGCTCAGGAGAAGATGGTTCTGGAGCGCTTTGACGATTACTGGGGAACTCCGGGCAGCCTGGATAAGGTGACATTCCGTATTCTGGAGAGTGCGGAAAGTCTTGTGATGGGATTGCAGAGCGGAGCCCTGGACCTGGTGGCTCATCTGTCCGCTGACCAGATTATGCAGCTTGATCAAAAGAATTTCACCATTGAGGAGGGCAGCATGAACCTGGTTCAGGCACTCTACCTGAATAATGCGGAGAAACCTTTTGATGATGTCAGAGTCCGTCAGGCTCTGTGTTATGCCGTTGACAAAAAGGCCCTGATTGATACAGCTTTTGACGGATATGGGATTCCTCTGGGTACTTCCATGTTCCCGTCTTTCAGTAAATATTACGATGATTCCCTGACAGATTACTATAAAGTGGATATCGATAAAGCCAAGGAGCTCCTGGCTGATGCCGGTTATCCTAATGGATTCAAAATGTCCATCACAGTTCCTTCCAACTACGCTCCTCATGTCAATACAGCGACTGTGCTTGTTGAGATGCTGGCCCAGATCGGGGTTAAAGTAACGGTCAAGCCGGTTGACTGGAATACCTGGCTGGATGAGGTGTATGGAAAGCGGAAGTTCCAGAGTACCGTTACCGGTCTTACCAGTGACAACATGACAGCCAGAAAGCTTCTGGAGCGTTTCGGAAGTGATGTGGAGAATAATTTTACCAACTATTCCAATAAAGATTACGATAAGATTCTGGAAAAGGCCCTCAAGGAGAAGGATGACCAGGCTCAGACTGACCTTTACAAGCAGCTTGAAAAGAATCTTACGGAAAATGCAGCCAACGTTTATCTCCAGGATATGGCCGACCTTGTCGCTGTCCGCAAGGGACTGACAGGCCTTACCTTCTATCCCCTCTATGTGCTTGACGTATCTTCGTTGAGCTGGTCTAAATGATCGGGGTTATCCTGAGAAAGATACGGACACTGCTGGCTACCATGCTGCTTGTGTCGCTGCTGACTTTTGTGGCATTTGATCTGGTCTCCGGTGACCCGGCCCGGGCTATGCTCGGAACGGAAGCCACCGAGAGCCAGGTTGCATCTTTGCGCCGGGAGATGGGGCTTGACCGCCCCCTCCCGGTTCGCTATGTCAGTTGGCTGAAGGGTTTTTTCTCAGGTAATCTTGGCACATCCTACCGTTATCGTCAGCCTGTATGGAAGCTGATCTCAGGTAAATTGCAGCTGTCTCTTCTCCTGAGTTTTATCAGTTTTCTGATGATTGTTATCATATCTATCCCCCTGGGGATTCTCCAAAGCTGGAGGCCCAATACTTCTGCTTCCTGGCCCCACACGGTCATGAATCAGTTTTGTATGGCGGTTCCTCCCTTTTTTACCGGAATTCTTTTTTGCTGGATCTTTGGCATATTGCTTAAGATCTTTGTGCCCGAGGATTTTCCGGGACTCAGTGTAGACTTTAGCGAGTCCATGATCCATCTGTTTTTTGCTGCCGTCTGTCTCAGCATCCCCCGAATTGCCATGGCAGTCAGGATGATGCGGAGTACAGTTATTTCGGAGTTGAATAAAGCCTATGTCCGCACAGCTATCAGCAGGGGAAATGACCGGTTCCAGGTCCTAACAGGACATGTTCTGAAGAATTCCCTTGTTTCCGTCATTACTTTTCTTGGCCAGACCCTGGCCGAGCTGGTGGGTGCCGGAATCGTGGTGGAACAGGTGCTGGGAATTCCCGGACTGGGGCGTTTTCTGGTATCGTCCATATCAAGCCGGGACTATCCGGTGGTGCAGGCGATTGTCGTTATACTGGCCTTCTGGGTTGTCCTGGCGGGCATTACGGCCGACCTGATCAACCAGGCTATTGATCCCAGACTTCGGCTGGGCCTGGACGGAAAGGGAGGCAGATCATGAAAAACAGAATCAGAAATATTTCCGGAAATACCATTCTTCTGGCCGGACTTATCATAGCCGGAATCATGCTGGCCGTGACCCTGATCGGTGTCTTCTGGACCCCCTATGTTCCAACCGCCATGGGATATGGCCGATTTCAGCCTCCCAGTCCTGCTCATATTTTCGGGACAGATAATTTCGGACGGGATATTTTCAGCAGGATTTTAAAAGGAACAGGTACAACCCTGTCCATATCATTTTTTACCGTCCTGATCGGCGCTGCTGCCGGGACATTTGTGGGCGCAGTGACCGGTTATTTCGGCGGTGCGGTCGATGAGATAATCATGAGACTGAATGATGCCCTTACGGCATTTCCCAGCTTTCTTCTGGCTCTTCTGATTGTCAGTCTGGCAGGCCCCGGAAAAAAATACAGTGTAATTCTGGCCCTGGGACTGGTCTTTATTCCCAGCTTTGCCAGAGTGATGCGGACAGAATTTGCATCTTTGAGAGAAAAGAATTATGTAACAGGCGCCCGGCTTATGGGAGCCTCCCAGGCAAGGATCCTCCTGATCCACCTTCTGCCCAATACCTTACGGGTTTTTCTCCCGGCATTTACCATTGGTTTTAATAATGCCGTCCTGGCGGAAGCCAGCATGAGTTTTCTTGGTATCGGTGTGACACCTCCGGATTCTTCTTTAGGTTATATGCTGTCCGAATCTCAGGGTATGTTGAGGGCCGCCCCCTGGTATGCCATCTTTACAGGATGCACCATTGTTTTTTTGATTTTCGGTGTAGGCCTGATCGGAGAAGGTATTCAGGTACAGAACCGGGAGGTGGGATGATATGCTGCAGATCAAAGATCTTCATATACGATTCTACAATATGAACCGGGATGCGGTAAACGGGGTCAGCCTGACCATAGAAGACGGGGAGATCGTAGGACTCGTAGGCGAAAGCGGAAGCGGTAAAACGGTTACGGCCATGAGTATCGCAGGTCTTCTCCCCAGAAAACAATGCACATGTTCCGGCTCCATCCTTCTGGATGGAGAAGATATGCTGAATGTGGAAAGAAGAGTACTCAGAACCATACTGGGCAATAAGATCGGAGTTGTTTTTCAGGAGCCCATGATCTCCATGGATCCTCTTATGAAAGTAGGGGAACAAGTTGGGGAAGTCCTTAAAATACACAGTGATTTAAGCCCTGCCGAGCGTAAGGCCAAATCCCTGGCCGCCATGGCAGCCGTGGATCTGCCCGATCCTGAAAAGCTCTATAACTCCTATCCCCATGAACTCTCCGGAGGCATGCAGCAAAGAGCCATGATTGCCGCAGCGGTAGTCAGTGAGCCCAGCCTTCTTCTTTTGGATGAGCCAACCACAGCTCTGGATGTCACTATCCAGGCCCAGATTCTGGAACTGCTTAAGAGATTGAACCGGGAGAGAAAGATTTCCATGCTTTTTATCTCCCATAATCTGAATGTAGTCAGGAAACTGTGCTCCCGGGTAGCGGTTATGCAGAGAGGGAGTCTGGTGGAAACCGGCCTGACGGAAGACGTCTACCAAAGGCCGCAGCATCCATATACACAGAAACTGATCGAGGCTATTCCCAAGAGAAAGCGGAATCTTATATAGGCTTTGGCTATGGCCTTATATTTTTACAGTGTCAGTTTTTGGAAAACAGTAATTACAGATATTTAGATATTTATGGAAAAGAAATTGAGAAATAAGTGAGGATACCTTTATGGAAACCAGAGATAATCTGGTGCTGGAGGTCCAGCATGTATACGGAGGATACCAGGAAAGCGGATTATTACCCCGTCAACATAAATATCACAGAGTCATCCACGATGTAGATTTCACCATAAAACATGGGGAAATCCTGGGTCTTGTAGGCGAAAGCGGCACGGGTAAAACCACCCTTACCAGAATGATCCTGGGTCTCCTGGACTTGGAAAAAGGGAAGATTATTCATCACACCAAACGCCCACAGATTGTTTTCCAGGATTCCTACAGCTCCTTAAACCCTGCCTACACAGCAGAGTGGACCGTGGAAGAACCTCTTAGGATATTTGGCAAATACGATAAAGAAGAGCGGAAAAAGCGGGTGCACGATATGCTGTCCCGGGTAGAATTACCAAAAGATCTGTGGACAGCAAAACCCGATGAACTCTCCGGAGGGCAAAGGCAGCGAGTCTGTATCGCCCAGGCCCTCATACAGAGACCCCGCTTTCTCATCCTTGACGAACCGGTCAGCGCCCTGGATGTCACCATCCAGGCCCAGATTCTCAAACTCCTGTCCCAGCTTCGGGATGACCTGGATCTGAGTTATCTGTTCATTTCCCACGACCTGAATGTGGTCTATCAGCTCTGTGACCGCGTTCTGGTCATGAAGCAGGGCTGGATCGTAGAACAAGGCAGTGTTATCGACGTCTATGACCACCCCAAAGAGGAATATACAA
>CADBME010000403.1 GCA_902795715.1 uncultured Lachnospiraceae bacterium
TGGTTGAGGGCAGCATGGCAGCTGATGAGATGGGACTTGATATCGGACCCAAGACCTGCGCACTTTACGCCGAGGCTGTTAAAGATGCCAAGACTGTTGTATGGAACGGACCCATGGGCGTATTTGAGATGCCAAACTTTGCCAAGGGTACTATCGCAGTTGCTGAAGCTTTAGCAGAGACAGATGCCGTTACGATCATCGGCGGTGGTGATTCTGCTGCGGCTGTTAACCAGCTTGGCTTTGGTGATAAGATGTCTCACATCTCCACAGGCGGTGGCGCTTCTCTCGAATTCCTCGAGGGTAAAGAGCTTCCTGGCGTGGCAGCAGCCAACGACAAATAGGAAATAATCAGAATCTTTTGGAAGCAACTCTGATACCATTTCCATGCCAATCATTTATAATTCAGGACACAATAAGTATATTTAATTATTAGTTAAGAAAAGAGGATATAACTATGCGTAAGAAAATCGTTGCCGGAAACTGGAAAATGAACAAAACTCCCAGCGAAGCTGTTGCTTTGATCGATACACTGAAACCTCTCGTTGCCAGTGATGATGTGGACGTGGTTTTCTGCGTACCGGCTATCGATGTTACTGCTGCTGTTAAGGCGGTAGAAGGAACCGATATCGCTATTGGCGGTCAGAATATTTACTTTGAAGATGCCGGCGCATATACAGGCGAAACTTCTCCGGGAATGCTTAAAGAAGCCGGAGCCACTTATGTAATCTTAGGACATTCCGAGAGAAGAGGCTATTTTGGCGAGAAAGATGAAGATGTAAATAAAAAGATGATCAAGGCTTATGAATATGGTCTTACCCCCATTATTTGTGTTGGCGAGCTTCTCGAAGAGAGAGAGCAGGGCATCACCATCGAAGTCGTACGTAAGCAGGTTAAAGTGGGCTTCCTGAACATCACAGCTGATCAGGCTAAGACTGCTGTTATCGCTTACGAGCCGGTATGGGCAATCGGAACCGGAAAGACCGCTACTACAGAGCAGGCTCAGGAAGTATGCAAGGCTGTCCGTGAGTGCATCGCTGAGATCTATGATCAGGCAACTGCAGATGCTATCCGCATCCAGTATGGCGGATCAGTTAACGGCAAGACTGCTCCTGATCTGTTTGCACAGCCGGATATCGACGGCGGCCTCGTAGGCGGCGCTTCTCTGAAGGAAGACTTCGGAGCTATTGTAAACTACAAATAATCATAGGAGATAATCAATGGCAAAACCAACATTATTACTGATATTAGATGGATTTGGACTGAATGACAGTCATGACGGTAATGCTGCTTACCTGGCAAAGACCCCCAATATTGACCGGCTTAAAGAGGAATATCCTTTTGTCGAGGGTAATGCCAGCGGTATGGCCGTAGGGCTTCCGGACGGTCAGATGGGCAATTCCGAGGTGGGTCACCTGAACATGGGTGCCGGCCGTATTGTTTACCAGGAGCTGACCAGAATTACCAAGTCCATCCGGGACGGGGACTTCTTTGAAAATGAAGGACTCCTGGCAGCCATCAACAACTGTAAAGAGAACCACTCCACTCTCCACCTCTGGGGACTTCTGTCAGATGGGGGAGTGCACAGCCACATCACCCATCTCTACGGCATTCTGGAGCTGGCTAAGAGAAATGGTCTTGAAGATGTCTGCGTCCATTGTTTCCTGGATGGAAGAGATACACCTCCGGCCTCCGGAAAGAGTTTTATTGAAGCTCTCATGAATAAGATGGAAGAGATCGGTGTCGGTAAGGTTGCCACCATCGAAGGACGTTACTATGCCATGGATCGTGATAACCGTTGGGAGCGTGTAGAAAAAGCTTATGCTGCTCTGGCTTACGGAGAAGGGGTGGAGGAGACAGATCCCCTTGCGGCAATGGATCACAGCTATGGCAAGGACGTGACCGATGAGTTCGTTCTTCCCACGGTCATCAAGGAAGATGGAAAGCCGGTAGGTATCGTAAAACCGAATGATTCCGTAATCTTTTTCAATTTCCGTCCCGATCGGGCCAGAGAGATTACCAGAGCCTTCTGTGACCCTGATTTTACAGGCTTTGAGAGAAGAAATGGTTTCTTCCCCTTAACCTATGTTACATTTACCGATTACGACCCCACTATTCCAAATAAGATCGTTGCTTTCAAGAAGAGTGAGATTACCAATACCTTTGGTGAGTTCCTGGCCAAGAATGGCTTAAAGCAGCTTCGTCTTGCAGAAACGGAGAAATATGCTCATGTTACCTTCTTCTTCAACGGGGGCCTTGAGGTTCCCAATGAGGGAGAGGACCGGATTCTTGTCAAGTCACCTTCTGTAGCTACCTACGATCTGCAGCCGGAGATGAGTGCCCCCGAGGTAGGGGAAAAGCTGGTAGAGGCTATTCGGTCCGGAAAGTATGACGTGATCATCTGTAATTTTGCCAATCCGGATATGGTAGGCCACACCGGAATCCAGGATGCGGCCATCAAAGCCGTGGAAACGGTAGATACCTGTGTTGGCAATGCAGTCGAAGCACTGGTAGAAGTGGGAGGACAGGGTTTCCTCTGTGCGGACCACGGAAACTGCGAGCAGCTGGTCGACTATGTGACGGGCGCACCCCACACAGCACATACGACCAATCCGGTTCCCTTCATCCTGCTCAACTATGACAAGGATTACACTTTGAAGGAAGGCGGCTGCCTGGCAGACATCGCTCCGACCCTGATCGAGATGATGGGACTGCAGAAGCCGGCTGAGATGACAGGAGAATCTCTGCTCGTAAAAAAATAAAAAAGAGCATGAAAAATAGCTTCATATGATGGTTTTAAGGCGCAGGTTTTCCCTAACCTGCGCCTATTCCATTGATTTTTTTTGTAAATATGCTTATACTATTACTGCAGACCCTCGCGGCAGACTCTGATGCCCCATTTGGAAGAGGAGAAGACTATTCTCTCCCATATTATTATCATCAGAAGCAGATTCTCCTCTATAGTGAGATGAGAGAAGAAAGATTAGCAGACTATTAAATAGAGGGCTGCCAAGGTCATATGCAGGAGGAAGTCTTTTGTGAAGATTGGTAGAAATGATAAATGCTGGTGTGGCAGCGGCAGAAAGTATAAACAGTGTCACATGTCCTTTGATAACCGCATCAAAGATTACCGGAACCGGGGATATGATGTGCCTGACCATTCCATGATCCGTACCCGGGAACAGATTGAGGGAATCCGGGAAGCGGGGAAGAGAAATACCATGGTACTGGATTATATTACTCCCTTTGTCAAAGAAGGGGTCACCACACAGGAGCTTGATGAGCGGATTGAGGCTTATACCAGGGAAATTGGCGGCATTCCTGCCTGCCTTGGCTATCAGGGCTATCCCAAAAGTGTGTGTATTTCGGTAGATGAAGTGGTCTGCCATGGCATTCCGGATGAAAACCAGCTTTTAAAAAGCGGAGATATCGTCAATGTGGATTGTACCACCATATATAAGGGATATTATGGGGATGCTTCCCGTATGTTCTGTATCGGTGATGTTCCGGAAGAAAAAAGAAAACTGGTAAGGGTTACCAAAGAGTGCCTGGATCTGGCCGTTCAGGCGACCAGGCCCTGGGGAACCATGGGGGATATGGGCTATGCCTGCAACAAGCATGCGGTAGAAAACGGCTATACTGTGGTTCGGGAAATAGGAGGTCACGGCTGTGGCGTCCGTTTCCATGAAGATCCCTGGGTGAATCATATCGGACAGAAAGATGAAGGGATTCTCTTTGTCCCGGGGATGACATTCACTATTGAGCCCATGGTGAATATGGGAGCTCCGGATGTATACGAAGACGAAAGAGATGGATGGACCATCCGGACTGTAGACGGGAAACCGTCAGCCCAGTGGGAATATCTTCTGCTGGTGACGGAAGATGGTGTGGAGATTTTATCTCACTGATCCTGGAGGATAAAAAGATCGATTTATAATCAATAATACAGGGAGTAAGAGAAGGAATACAAAAAGGAACCTGTTTCGAATTCCAGGGACCATTTGACAGATTATTTCAGGAGGAAGAACTTATGAAAAAACTTACAGCAGCTGTCCTTGCTGTAGTGCTGATTATTTCCATGACCGGATGCGGCTCATCCCGCAAAAAAACGGAATTAAGTACAGAAAGCCAGAGCCAGGAACAAAACCAGGTGGAGAAAGTGGAGAACA
>CADBME010000404.1 GCA_902795715.1 uncultured Lachnospiraceae bacterium
GTCATCTCAGTTTCTTCCGCGGATCAGAGTGCAGCTATGACATTCAATTCAGATGCACAGGAAGTACAGATCGAAGGCGAAGAAGGAGCCCCCTTTACCATCAGTTATGATTATCCGGGCGAAGACACAGTTGAAACCGTCAAAGTAACCGGTGAGATTGAAGACACCGTATCGGTCGTACCGAATGGAGATTCATTGGATGTCGACGGAGCGTCAAATGTTACAGTTGACAAATCCGAGGCTCCTCTCCCCGGAGTAGATGAACCGGAAGAGCCTGAACAAAAGATCTCGATTATGGCTGCCGATGTGAAGCTTTCAGCCAAGTATCTCACTTATAATAAGAGAGTACAAAGGCCTGTCATCAAAACAATCGGCGGAAAGGCACTTAAAGAAAATGTCGACTATACACTCGAATGGTCCAAAAAGAACTCTGTCAATGCCGGAATGTACACTGTGACGATCAGAGGCATAGGAAACTATACCGGATTTACAGTTGCGATTTATAATATTGAAAAGGCGGCCAATCCCATGGTGGTCACACCTAAGCAACCCAAGGTCAAGTATTCAAAGCTCAAAAAGAAGAACCAGTCCTTGTCTGTCAGCAAGGTTCTGACCATCAAAAACCATCAGGATACACTAACCTTTAAAAAGCTTAAAGGCAACAAGAAGATTACCATCAATAAGAAGACCGGGAAAATCACAATCAAAAAAGGCCTGAAAAAGGGAACCTACCCCGTCACAGTCAGAGTCCACGATGACGAATCCCGGAATTATCGTGCAGGAAATCGGACAGTGACCATTAAGATAAAGGTCAAATAATCGGCACAGGCAAATAGGAATCAACATCAAGCAAGGCAGCCGCTCGAGCGGCTGCCTTTTTGAAAAATCTCATCTGGAGGGGAGGCATCTGGAGTGGAATCTCCTGTTTTGAAATAATCCACCCCAAAAGGTGCGGTATTATTTCATTTTGTCTCAGAATACTGCACCAATCACCCCAAAAAGTGGAGTGAAATGAGCTGAAATGAAATAATCCTTACCCCAGAGGGAAGGATTATTTCAGAATCTTTAATTTCACTCCAGCAGGAGCCCAAATGTCTAAAACTAACAACTCCACCCGGAATCCTGACTATATCGTCTTTAAAGTTTACACAGAATTATTTACAGTCTCGCGAAAGGATCTTAGACTGCTTCCGATCACAAAGACTTCAACTCTTCTTCAGCCTGTTTCAGCTGCACTTCAAAAGCTTCAATCTTATCCCTCTTTTTCTCCCACTCTATTTGCTGCTTTAAGCCTTTAATCTTCCTTTCAAGCATGTCTCTTCTTTCTTCAACTGATAGCTGGTTTTCTGATGAGTTAATGCTTCTCTCACGAGCAGCTTCCTCACGCTCTTTTTTCCTGGCAGCGCTCTCACTAATCAGGTATGAATATTCTTCTATAACCTGCTTTGCATAACGATTGTCAGGATCCTGCTTTAGTATCAACTCTATTTCCGCAAGGTCCTTTTCCATTTTAAAGCGTGATTGACTGCCTATTGTACCAAGATCAAAATAAGCAGGTGCTTTCAAATCATTCAGAATCCCAATGACGTATTCATATATCTCCTGTACAAGGTTTTCTACATCGCCTCCATATGTAAAAGAGTTTTCATTGAAAAAATTACTCTTCTGATTGTTCATGGTGTCTGCAGCAGTTTCGAACTGAAGATAACCAATCGCAAGCCCAGGCTTCTTTAGTTGAACACCTATACAATCAGAGAAATAAATCGTTTTTTCCCCATCTGTAGCATTGCTTGTCAGAACAGATCCTACTGTGACATCTGTTGTAATGACAGCTTTGTACGGATATACTCTCAGATTGCGTCCCCGCAATCCTTTCACCGCATATATGACATCATTTTCTTCCTGTTCTCTCATCCTCTTTCGTACATCTTCCGGTTTCCAATGTGATAGAGACATGGTTAGAACTCCTTTCATTCAGATTTGTATACTCCGAATATCAGTTAAGTATCCTCTTTCTCAGCTCTTGCATTTTACTTCTGACATGAATATTATATTCTCGCACTAATCGCTTCATCCATATTTGTTCCTCTTCTTTGTAAGGATCTGACCAGAACCGCTTGATGAATTTTTTTAAATGACTGTTAAAGCTCCAATTTAATTCCGATGCTTGATTAATTGTCTCAAAATCATCTAATGTTTGTTCAGCATCAGCCTCTCCCATCAAAAATCTCAATATTAATAAATCAACAAATGTAAACGGCATAACCTCATCATCAAGTTGAAGCAATGACATATATGGCCCGCCCTGCTTA
>CADBME010000405.1 GCA_902795715.1 uncultured Lachnospiraceae bacterium
ACGATGATGGTACTATAAAATCCATAAGCCTATTGCCATACGATCCTCAAAAAAATGCCGGGTGACAATGATATGGCATAAAGATTGTGTAGCTAAAAGCCTGCGTTTCACAGCTAAAAATCATGTAAATTTGTGATTTGAAAACGGAGAAATAAGAGATGAAAAAAAATCTGGATTACTATTTAAGCCTTCCTTATAAGTTATGCATAACTCCTGATCTTGAGGAAGGCGGATATATTGCAGAATATCCTGAATTGCCGAGATGTGTTACCTGCGGAGAAAACATCGACGATGTAATATCTCTTGCGAAAGATGCAAAGAAATGTTGGATTACAGTCGCCTATAACAATAATGATGACATACCCATCCCAAACACCTTGCCTGGACGGGTGTAGAAAAAGTGACTACCATTAAACCATGTGAATAAAGAAAACAAATAACGAAGAATAATAATATGAAAAAAGTAATTGATATCAAGGAAAGCCGAGAAGAAAAAAGGAAGCCCTTCTTAGAAAAACTGAATAAGAAGTTTGATCAGATCGATAAGCTTAATGAGATGCTGGATCGTGATATAAGTGAAATGAATAAGGAAAGCACAACATTCTATTTCAAACAAGTTTTTAACGAACTTGATAATCTAAGAGAAATAGATGAGGAGTGCGCAAAGGAATATACAAAAGCATTTAACAAAGAAAAGAAACCGGCATTTGAACAATTAGACGAAGGATTAAGAGATGCAATGGCTGAAAACTATCGTGAATCGGAAAAAGTGACCCTCGTTCATCAGAACCCGGCTATCAAAGAATTAGAAGAAAAACTAAAGAGTATTGAAGACACCTATGAAGATTTTGTCGAGGGAATACTTCAATATTGCAAAAAGAAAAAGTCCCGTTTAGATGCTGTTCTTGAATTTATAAGTCTTACTCCAAACTGCTCTTCCTCTGATGTTGTTGAATTTGTTTTAAATCAGCCGGATTTTAAGGAAGATACAGCTCATCCTATACGTAGCGAGTAACCGTCATTTAAGTGGAGGGGTTTTATGGTAGAATCATTTTCTTTTGAATTTGACAAAGATAAAATTGAAAAAGATGATTTAGATGAAGATCATTTATACAGAATACTTGATTTTATTTTTGATAAATATGGGGCAAAAAAAACGGGGCAAGGGGAGTATTATGCAGAAGGACATCAAGGAATTTCTTTAGGTGTATTAATAACAATATCTTCATTGCCAGAAATATATAATTATTTATCTAAATATGATTGTGAACATAATTTTAGTGGTATTATTGAAAAAGATAGTTATTTAGATGCTATTATTCCGCAGTAACACCATTCGGAAAACGACCATCTTTCGATAAGGAGTGCTGTACATGGCTAGATTAACATGGGATGAGATCGTAAAAAAATACCCTGATTTGTGGGTTGCCGTAAGGGATGCCGAAATGGATGGTGCAGATATCGTGTCCGGAGAAGTTGTCGCAGCAAAACCAGACAAAGAAATGAGGCAATTCAGAATGCGTAACAGTAATGCCGGTTATGTGTTCCGCCGCACATCAGATGGATATTATTGTTCTCCCATCGAATCAGACTTTAGGATTATAGTTGATCAAACGCTATAGATATCTAACTTTCTATCGTTGGTGTTATAATTTGTTAGACAATTCTTTCAGCTAAAAAGGGAGAAATGCTAATGCGTGATTCATGGAATACTATCGTAAACAAATATCCTGACAAATGGGTTGTTCTAAGCAATATCTCCTATATTGGTCCCGACATTGATTCCGCGGAAATCGTCTGCGTCAAAGATGATTCTGAGATCATAGATTACATGGAGGAGCATTTAGACGATAATTTCATATTCCGAAGAACTACTGAGGGATTAATTAGTCTTTCGCAAGAAGAAAACCGGTTTGTGGCTATAGAAATAAGTACAAATGTCGCTTCACAGGGAAAAACCATTGCTGAAGCGTTTACCAATCTTAAAGAGGCTCTTGAACTATACTATGAATAAATGGAAAAAAGCAGACAAGCTTTCAAAGCTCATATTAGAATTTGGAAAGGGTGAAATCAGCGCAGATGAAGCTGATCTTGTTGCATACCGCTATTTTAAAAAGAAAACCTTTTGGGATATGATTAAGCCCAATCACATAAGTCTTAGCCAGATCGCAAACGGATATGTGATTGGAAGAAATATAAAAAATGAAATACCTCCTGTTTAATAAATCTAAGAAAATAAATATACCCGATACATACAAAAAAATGTATGAAGAAAGAGTCGCTCCCTTTAATGAGAAACGCGCCGAATATCTTGCAGTTACAAGTAACTTAACGCATAATAATACTGAAGAGGAAATTGAGGCTGGTATTATAAAAGGAATACAGGAAGAAGTCGACGCATATACCCATAAGGATTATATAATCCAGAAAGCAAAAGATACCGGATTAATAGAATGATAGCTATCTCTTACGAAAGGATATATATATGAATAATGTAGTAAGTATCAAAGAGAGGCGAGAAGAAAAAAACAAGCCAGTCTTAGAAAAACTAGATCAGGAATTTGAACAGATACATAAGATCGAAGAAATGATGGATCGAGATGTAAGCGAAATGAATAATGAAATTGCAGTGTTCTATTTTACACAATTATCTGGAGAACTCAGGACTCTTGATAAACTTGATAGAGAATGTGTAGAGGAATA
>CADBME010000406.1 GCA_902795715.1 uncultured Lachnospiraceae bacterium
AGTTTTCTGAGATAATAATCTTCTGTGTAGAAGGGAGGGATAAGATGAGAAGAACAAGATTATGGAAGAAGCAGACTGTCGGCTGCTCTTATGATATATCCAGGCTGAAAACTGCTCTCTGTGTGATTCTGCTTACCCTTTCCCTTCTTGTGTCCGGGAGACAGCCTGTTGAGGCAGCCCGGGCCAAAGATTTAAATCCCACGGTGGATGAAGTCCTGACCAGGGTCAGAGCCTACATGCTCAAGGTTGACACAAACCCGGATTACAGCAGCGCCTGGAATGCCTTAAGTATAGCGAGAAGTGGCCTTGGCTTGCCGGCAGACTACCGGGATGTCTTCTACAACAATACCATCTATGAGCTCAAGTCTATGAACTGGGACTATCAGACCAATCGCTATTCGGATTATTCCAAGCTGATTCTGGCTATGACAGCTATCGGTGTGGATGCATCGGATGTGGACGGTCACAATCTGCTCTTTTACCTGTCGGATTTTAAGAAGATCAAGAAGCAGGGCTTTAACGGCCCCATCTGGGCTTTGATTGCACTTAAATCCTATCCTTCCTATACGATCCCCGAGAATCCCGATGCCGGGGAACAGACGACAGAAGAAGGACTGATTCAATACCTGATTAATAATGGCGGTACCGAATCCGGAGGATGGACTCTCTATGGGGATACACCGGACTCTGACATCACTTCCATGACTCTCCAGGCCCTGGCCCCCTATTACCGGGTAAGAGAAGATGTCCGGGTCAGAGTGGATAAGGCTCTGGCATGGCTTGCCTCTACTCAGCTGGCAAGCGGGGGCTATGCCACTCTGAACGGGTCAGGATCCGTAGAAACTTCCGAAAGTGCTGCGCAGGTTGTAACTGCCCTGGCTGCCCTGGGGATTGACCCTGCCAGGGACAGTCGTTTTATCACATCCTCCGGCAAATGGCCCATGTCCAGACTCTTTGAGTATCTGAAATCTTCCGGCGATAGTTACGGATTCATCCATGTGGAAGCAGGAGGGGGCAGCAACGGCGGCGGGGCCGCCGGCACCATAGACGGGATGGCCACAGAGCAGGGCATGTACGCTGCCGTTGCCTACAAGCGGCTTTTATCAGGAGAGACCTCTCTTTATGACATGAGCGATCTGTCCCTGTCTCCGGGCAAGGCACCAAAAGCGCCCCCTGTAAGCACAGAAACTACAAAAAAGAAGGTAGCTGCTTCCAAAATCAAAGTGACCAAAATCACTCTGAACAAGAATAAATTGTTCCTGAATAAGGGCAAAACCGCAACCATCAAGGCCACGGTAAGTCCATCCGGGGCCGGCAACAAAACGCTTAAATGGTCCTCATCCAATTCAAAGATCGTCACAGTAAGTTCCAGGGGAAAGGTAAAAGGGGTCAAAGCCGGCTCTGCGGTAATCACTGCTAAGGCTGCCGACGGAAGCGGAGTCAAAGCTGTATGTAAGGTCATCGTAAGTTCTCCTTCTTCCACCGCCACATCCGGCAAAGGAAATACCGATAATAAATCAGCCAGCTCCGGCTCGTCATCATCTTCCTCCACCACGGCATATACGCCGACCACCTGGTCATCGACCACGGCAGTGGAGAAAGAAACCGGGGAAGATGAAGAAGAATCTACAGAAACCCAGGCATGGAGCTTTGGCGGATCGGATTACAGGCCGGATGGAGACAGTCAGGTCCCTCAGGCTGATGGAGCCCTCTGGGAGAGCAGTGACTTCGAAGACTATGAAGAAAGTACCAATTTGGAAGACCCATATTCCCTTGGCATGGGAAATAGAGAAAGCGGAAAAAGCGGAACGCCCAACCTGCCTCTATGGCTGTCCCTTTTTCTGGGCCTGGCCATACCGGCCGCTTTGGCAGGGCTTGTTGCGGCACCCTGGGATAAGATCCCGGGAAAAAGAAAATCAGGCAAATGAAATCCAAGGCTGGATCGGATTATGAATTACAGAGATATGATCAGTCAAAGCATCACCTATATGGAAAATCATCTGACGGAAGAGATTTCGGCCAGAAGCCTGGCAAAAGAGGCGGATTATTCTTTTTATCACTTCTGCCATATCTTCAAGGCAGTTACAGGTCTGTCTCCTGGTGAGTATCTACGCCGCCTGAGGCTGATTCGGGCGGCGGAAAAGATCTCGGAAGGCATGTCGGTGACAGAAGCTGCTTTCCTCTACGGCTTTGACAGTCACCCGGGTTTTACCAAGGCCTTCCGCAGATATTTCGGCGTTCCGCCTGCCAGGCTGAATGAGATCCTGGCGGCGGAAAGTAGTGGACAGGAAATGAAAGAGGAGGATCTCCTGTCCTGTCCGCCCAGACTGGAATACTTCTCCGGCTGCCATGCATTCGGATATCTCTTCGATAATCCCGGGACAGAAAAAGGGGAGGATCATGGCAGCAGGGCTGCCTACTGGGAGAAAATCGACTTTCACAGTCTTCCCGGCTATCCGGAGGATGCCCATGATCTGGGCGAAATGGGGTTCTGGTGGCATCCGGATGATGTGGACGGGAAGCTGGATTATTTTTTTGGCTATATGACTGACGATCAGGAACTTCCACAAGGTTTTTGCCGGATTGATATTCCTTCTGCCAGCTATATGGTTTTCTCTCTGAAAGATACAGAAGACCTGATTGACCGGATTCGCGCAGTCTGGCACTACATCTTTACCGGCTGGTTCGGCAGCCGCAATCCTTATCTCTTTGATGAGAAGGGACTTTGCTTTGAACTCTATCGGGGTTCGGAGGCTTCCGTCTGCATACCGGTTCGGTAAAAAAAGAATTGTAACCTGCAGATTATCTAATGAAAAGTATGATTGAGTCAGCAGCTTGTGAGTCAGCCTGGCTTTGAATCGTGAAGATGTTTATTTAAGCTCTATGAAAGAAAGAAGGATATGATGAATCGTAAGAAAAGAAGGACTTTACTGAGTGTATTCATGGTACTGATTCTCCTGCTGGCAACGTCTTGTTCCACCTCCACGGCAGATTCTGATCAGAAAGCCTTCTCCACTCCGCCTAAGGAATCTGCGGAAAGCCGGAATACAGGGGGAAAGAAAAAGAGCACTTCCGTGGAAGCCCTTTCAGAAGTCAACCCTATTCCCGAGGACGGTATTATCAGCCGGGAGCAGTTTGAGACGGTAGCCGGGAAAGATATGCAAGTCAGCTTTGTCGGAGAATCTGCCGGGGGTTATAAATACACATGGACTTACGATGCGTCCATGATTCAGAATCCCCAGGATCAGAATCTGCTGATTGATTTTAATACGGAGGACCTGGAGGATATCAAGGTCAGTGCCAACAATGCCAATGACGCTCTGGAGATGGAGATGCACGGTCAGGGCCTGATCTGTCCGCCTACACTTACTGTTGAGATTCCGGAAGCCTGGCAGTCCGATTCCTGTGTCCTGCTCAAGGAACAGGATGGCCAGCTGGCCAGGATGAGCGATGTTACCATACAGAGCAGTCCCAAATCAGACGATGACTCCTCGGAATCCGGATCGGATGCAAAGACCAAAGAGGGGGATGAGAAAAAGGATTCACAGGATGGGAATACCCAGCCGGCCGATGTGGACTCCCTGACCAGACCGGTAGCCGGAACGACCACCTTCATTATGACTGTGACATCCATCGACGGTTTGTGTTACATCGTGGGAGGTATCACTAACCAGGGAAAGATTTCCCAGATTAACGATATAGCCCAGGCTTCCCAAAATGCCAACGCAGCGGCAGCTGGCGATGGAGCAGCAAATCCTGGGGACGGCAGCGGAAGCGGAGCCGGTAACAGCGGTTCGGCAGGCGGCGCAGCTGGCACATCCGGCCAGGCTTCAGGCAGCGGAAGCGGCAGCAATAGTGGCGGAAGTAATAGCAGCGGAGGAAAGACCGATAAGAGTAATTCAGGTGGATCTTCCAAGAGCAAGAGCAATTCCAAGAACGGAGGGAACTCTGACGGGGCATCAGGAAAGACCTATACCTGTACTATTTCCATCAGCTGTTCTACTATCTTAAAAAACATGGATAACCTTACCGATGGCAAGGAGGAATTTGTTCCGAAGAACGGCTGGATTCTGAAGAAAACCAAGGTCAAATTCAACAAAGGCGACAGTGTCCACGATGTCCTTCAGAAAATATGCAGGGACAAGGGTATCCACATGGAATCCCGTTACACACCGGCTTACAACTCGGCATATGTTGAAGGAATCAACCAGCTTTATGAGTTTGATTGCGGTGAGCTTTCCGGCTGGATGTTCAATGTCAACGGCTGGTTCCCCAACTATGGCTGCAGCAAGTATAAAGTTTCAGACGGAGATGAGATTAACTGGGTATATACCTGTGACCTTGGAAAAGACGTTGGGGATAATTCCATGTATTAAAGAAAGTATGAGACAATCTGCGAGAAGATCAGAAAGGCAGATGCCATGAGTGATACATTTTCCGGGTGCCATCCCATTTTAAATATGATATTTTTCTGCGGTGTGATCGGGGTGACCATGTTCGTAACCCATCCCATTATACTGGGTATCTCCCTGGTCAGCGGCATTCTCTACTCCGGACTTCTTCGGGGCTTTGCTAAAACCATACGAAACAACCTGATTTTTACTCTTCCCCTTATGGTCATCGCAGCGGCCATGAACCCTCTGTTTAACCACTACGGAGTAACCATCCTGGGATATCTTTCCAACGGCAATCCCTTTACCCTTGAGAGTTGTGTATACGGTCTGGTTATGGCCCTCATGCTGGCAGGAGTCATAAGCTGGTTTTCCTGTTACACGGAGGTCATGACCTCCGACAAGTTTATCTACCTTTTCGGCCGCCTGATCCCGGCCCTGTCCCTGGTCCTGTCCATGGCCCTGCGCTTTGTGCCCCGCTTTACAAAGCAGGCAGGGGTGATTGCGGATGGTCAAAAGTGTGTGGGGCGGAGTGTGGGAGATGGAAATATCATTAGCAGGGCCCGCCATGGTATCACAATATTCTCTATTCTGGTGACATGGGCTCTGGAAAATGCCATTGAAACCGCTGATTCCATGAAGTGCCGGGGTTATGGTGAAAAAGGGCGGACCTCCTTCTCACTCTTTCACTTTGATAAGCGGGATGGATTGTGCCTTTTCTATATGATCGTGACTTTGGGAGGATTGCTTTTCGGCGCAGCCCATGGCTATGCCTTTTCCAGATATAACCCGAGAATTGTCGTGACAGGCTGGCCTTTGACAGCTGGGAGTCTTCTGGTCTTTGGCTGTTTCTCTCTTTTCTGTCTCCTTCCGGTTTTGATGGAAATACAAAATCGCAGAATGTGGGCAGGAAGAAGAGCAGGAATCAAAAGCGACTGCCCGGATTCTTACCGGCTGTGGGAGAAAACATAAAAAGCAACAAAAAAACCCCACTGAGGAGATTGCATCATGCTGGATATAAACAATCTGTCTTTTGCCTATCCCGGAGAAGAAAGCCGGGCTCTGGATCAGATAAATCTTCATATCGATAAAGGCGAATTTGTTGTTCTCTGCGGCAAGAGCGGATGTGGCAAGAGCACCCTTCTCTGTCATCTCAAACCTCCCCTGACTCCCCATGGTAAACACAAGGGAGAAATATTATTTGACGGCCTGTCCCTGCAGGAAATGACCAACCGGGATCAGGCTCGGAGGATCGGATTTGTCCTTCAGAATCCGGACAATCAGATTGTGACCGACAAGGTCTGGCATGAGCTGGCTTTCGGACTGGAGAGCCTGGGCTATTCCAGTAAGGAAATACGGATCCGGGTGGCGGAAATGGCCAGTTATTTTGGTATTCAGGATTGGTTTTACCGGAATGTAGCTTCCCTGTCAGGAGGGCAAAAACAGCTCCTCAACCTTGCCTCCATCATGGCTATGCATCCGGATCTTCTTGTCCTGGATGAACCCACTTCCCAGCTCGATCCCATTGCTGCTTCAGATTTTCTGGAGACAGTCAAGAAGATCAACCGGGATCTGGGAACAACCATCGTCCTGACCGAACACAGGCTGGAAGAAGTCTTTCCTTCAGCAGACCGGGTTGTGGTAATGGACCATGGCCGGATCTATGGCGCAGGCAGTCCCATGGAGATGGGGGGCCGGCTCCGGAAGGATGATCATGAGATGTTTGCAGCCCTTCCGGCCACTATGCAGATCTATGCCAGGACAAAGACTCTCAGGGATCTTCCCTGTCCTGTTACCGTTCGGGATGGAAGGAAATGGCTGGATCTCGTCTGTGAGGAGAGGGGTATACCGGTTTACAGGGACCAAACTTCACCTCTTAAAACCGGGATAAAAACTCCTCAACAATCAAGGCAGACGGAAATCCGGAAGGATAAAAACACAAAAGAGAATCCTGACCCCCGACAGATTCTATTAGAGGGAAAAGACCTCTGGTTTCGCTATGAGAAAGAACTGCCGGATGTGGTAAAAGGCTTGTCGATCCGGGTTTATAAAGGAGAATTCTACTGCCTGCTGGGCGGAAACGGAACCGGCAAGAGTACGACCCTGTCCCTCCTGTCCAGACTCCGGACGCCTTACCGGGGAAAGATTCTCCTGGAGGGAAGAGACCTTCGCAAATATAAAAGTGCAGACCTCTTTCGTGGCTTTCTGGGTGTTCTGCCCCAGAATCCCCAATCCTTATTTGTTAAGAAGACGGTGGAAGAGGAACTCTATGAGATGATTGGGGGTCCCAGGGAGAAAAAGGATTCCTCCTGGCACCTGGCCATGGATAAGGAGGATGCAGTTATGGGGATGGCAGATCTGACCCATCTGACTCCTTTCATGAAGCGCCATCCCTATGATCTGTCCGGGGGAGAACAGCAGAGACTGGCTCTGGCCAAAATCCTTTTGCTGCGCCCTAAACTTCTGCTCATGGATGAGCCGACCAAGGGACTGGATGCTTATTTTAAGATGGAATTTGCTCATATTTTAAAAGAGCTGCAAGACCATGGAGTTACCATATTTATGATATCTCATGATATTGAGTTCTGTGCTTCCTATGCAGACCGGTGCGGACTCTTCTTTGATGGAAATGTGGTGGCGGACGGGCCGCCCGGGGAATTCTTTGCAGGAAATAATTTCTATACAACAGCAGCAAACCGCATGGCCAGGGAGTATTTTCCTGATGCCGTGACCGGAAAGGATGTGGTCGCTTGTCTGAATCAATGGAAGCGGTCAGAATGAATACTACACAGACTGATGGAATGAATACTTCACAAACTGAAGGATTGAATATTTCACAATCGGACGGAATAAATCTTTTAGAATCGGACGTCAATATTTGGGAATCAGGCATGCAATCTCATGGAGATCAAAAGCCGAATGACTTTCTTCGTTCTTTCTATGATTCGGAGGAAGTGGAGTTGGATTCCCTGGGTCGTAAAATAACCCATGCCATCCTGCCGGAATCTCTGAATAACAAGCTCTTTGCTCCTTCTAAGATCGGAACGGTTAAGGCAGAACTGACTGCGGATGGAGGCGCTTTCGACAGCCTGGTCGACTATGGAGACACCTTTGAGGTGGACACGGAGGCTTATCTGCAGAGAGAGAAGAGAGATCTGTCCAAAAGGACAAAGGTCAGCCTCTTTCTTCTTCTGGTGGCCATACCGGTCACGACCCTCATCGGCATGTACTTTTTCAGAAATGCCCATTACCAGGTGGGACAGAGTCTGCCTGCGCAGATTTTCGGCAGCCGGGTTTATTATTTTATCAGTCTGATCATCATGATCTATTCCCTGATTCCTTTTTTTATGGTTTTCGAAGGGCGTAAGCCCCAGGCCAGGGAACTGGTTGTTCTGGCAACCCTGATAGCTCTCAATTGTGCCGGGAGGGCTGCCTTTTTCATGATACCGGACTTCAAACCCATCTATGCCATAACCATCATCAGCGGGATAGCCTTCGGCGGGGAATCCGGCTTTCTGGTTGGGGCTATGACCATGCTGGTCAGCAACTTTCTTTTCGGTCAGGGTCCCTGGACTCCCTGGCAGATGCTTGCCATGGGTCTGATCGGTTTTCTTTCAGGCATTCTTTATCAGGTCAAGCTCCTGCCCGCCAAACGGCTTCCTCTGTCCATATTCGGCTTCCTGATGGGATTTATCGTCTATGGCGGTATTATGAACCCTGCTGCCATGTTTATGAGTATTGGGGAGCCCAACTGGAAGACCCTGCTGGCTTATTATATCTCCGGAGTTCCGGTGGATCTGATCAAGGGGGCATCAACTTTCATATTCCTCTGGATCGGGGCCGGGCCTATGCTGGAAAAGCTGACCAGGATTAAAATCAAGTATGGATTGATAAGCTGAACGGGATTGAGAGCAGGCAGAGACAATCTCTGCTTTTCAGGGAGATGTACAAAGATGAAAAAAACCGGAAAACAAATCGAAAAACAGGTTGAAAGGCCGGCTTTCAAGGGAAAGAAACCTTTATGCCGATCAATGAACTTCGCAATATTTGATGGTATGCTGAACCGCTTTCGGGACAGCCGGGATATCATAGATTACTATAGCAGAGCCGGCCTCAATGGCCTGGAGGTAATCCGGTCCGGGGAGCCGGACCAGGGTAAGATTCTTCCTGAAATGGTCAACGGGGTCCATCTGTATTTTCATATTTTCTGGATGGACTTCTGGCGGGGAGATTATGAGAGACTGGACCGGGAATTTGATTCCAGAGACCAGTGGATCGAATATTATGGTGGAATGGACCGGGAGGCCTATTTGTCCTGTGTGAGAAAAGATCTGGAGTTCGCTGAGGAAATGGGGGCTAAATATGTAGTTTTCCACGTGTCGGAGGTGACCCTGAGAGAGAGCTATACTTTTGATTACCGGTATTCGGACGAGGAGGTCATTGACTCAGCTTTGGAAGTGATCAACGCTCTGCTTGACGAGAGGGATTATCCCTTTGATTTTCTGGTTGAGAATCTCTGGTGGTCCGGGCTGACCATGAAGGATCCTCTTCTGACCCGTCGCCTGGTCGAGGGTATTCACTCTGACCGGAAGGGGATCATGCTGGATACAGGTCATTACATGAATACCAATCCGGATTTGCATACTCCGGA
>CADBME010000407.1 GCA_902795715.1 uncultured Lachnospiraceae bacterium
GCTCACCCCCTGACTATCGGATTCACCTGTTTAACAGATAGGCCTGCAGCCAGTCTTCCATGATGATTTTCCTGTTAATGCTCAGTTTCTTTTTTACTTTTCCGTTCCATTTTCTAAGCAGCTGGGACACTCCGGAAAGGGATCCCCTGCCTCCTGTCTCCAGGAGACGTTTCTCCAACTGGCCAATAAGACGACGGTTCCTATATTCCACTTTCTCGTATACAGCGCAGACTTTTTCCAGAGTTTCAGCCTGGTCTCTGACCTGGTCCTGAATCCTTCTAATCTCCAGGCCTATGCTTTCGATCTTTGACCTCTCGTAATCCGGAAGTTCAAAAAGACAATCCTCGCATACAGTTCGCCAGGCTTCCCTGCACTCTTCCATATCTTGAGAAATCTCATAAAGTCTTCTGAGACTTTGATAAATCTCGTCTTTTGAAAAATGAATTCCTCTGCTCATCTTCTCCCTCCCCGGATACAGGATGTCATTTCAGAACATTGAGAATGGGAAAAAGGAGCCGCTGCTGCCGCTCCTGGTCCCTGTTTTCAATCTCCGATGCTTTGGGTTTGCGGGATCAAGATCCCGAAAATGCCTTGCTTAATAGTCTTTCCATGATGCCTGTCAGGCTGCCTCAGAGTTAAAACCTCTTCTGTCTAACTGAAAATTGTTGTGGTATCCAGATTGCTGACTACCTGGCTCTGCTGAGTTTCCAATGTCTCAAATCTCTCTGCTGCCTGCCTTAAGTTGGTCACATGGTTCTGGAGGGCTTCCAGTGATTTTCTGATGTTTGTTGTTACGGTCTGATACTGTTCGATATACTTGCTTCCCGAATCGGATTCCCAACTGTGCTCAAGGGAATTAACCTGGGCTACCATGTCTTCCATCTGCTGCTCCATGACGTCTTTCTGAGCGGTAATCTCATCTGCCTTTGTCCTTACTTCTTCCGTGGTTACTTTTAAGATCAAATCTGCCATTTCTATTTCCTCCTGTTAAGTGATGAATGCTATTCTTTCCAAATCAATGAATCATTATTATATTTAGGATTATATTTAAGAAAATGAATTTTTCCTGCTAAGATTGTTATTGGGACTTTCCCGGAATCAGGATCCGGATGAAAATCTCTCTTTACTATCTTCTGGTCACGATGGACTGTACTTCCTGCTCTCCGGATACGTAATTGTTGGCTGCGGTCTTGATTGCTGTCGAATAGTCAGCCATAAGTTTGGTCAGCTGATTAAACTTGACCAGATCCTCTGAAAACACCTGATTGAATGCATCATTGGATGTACCATCCCACATGGCATCCATCTCATTGTAGAGGGTGTAGAGTCTCTGGACAGCGGCCTGCCAGTCTGAGATCTTTCCTTCAATATTTCCTGCGACTGCGTTCATTTCTTCCGGTTTTACATTGATATACATAGATGTTCCTCCTTATGTTCTGCTTTCCCTATACTTTCTTTATATTTTGAAAAATGTTTTAAAAATGATTTCCCTGGATATCTCAGAATTATTCTTCTTCTCCTTCTTCTTCCTCCGCCTGTCTTTCTAGAATTTCTGCAAGCTGGTTGCGGAAAGTGATCCATCCTTCGTCGGCGTATCCTTCCGCGACCACTTCTTCAATCTTGTCATGATTAAAAAGGACGGTAAACTGCTGTCCCATAAATCCCTGGGGGTGAAGAACGCCGGCATAATCATACATGATTCCGGTATCGCTGTTGGTTTGTTTGAGCCCGTAGATCATCAGTCTCCTTGTCCCGCCTTCCAGACGTACAACGCTTCCAATAGGTAAGAGATAATCAAGCATCTGTATTCCTCCTCTGTTCATCTGTTTCCTCTTTCTTTCTGCTTTACATGGGCATCTGCTCCAGCCAATCACAAACAATGTCACCTGTGTTTTCAACAAATCCTTCTTCATTGTTGAACACTGCATTGGCCCCTTTATCCAGGAGCCAGCTGACTACGAAGCCGACGCCTACGGAAACTGCTGCTACCGCACCGGCACTTGCCGTGGCCGGCAGTGTGGCGACTACTGCAGCTGTTACAGCTGCAATCCCCAGAACTTTTCCTCCGCCTATGAGACCTTCAACCATGGTTTCTCTTATATCATCAAAGAAACTTCCGTTTCCATCTGTGAAGTTTTCGATCGTATCGACGATCCAGTCAACAGCCCATGAAGCAACATGACCTGAAGTAATCCTGGATAACCCGGTATTTTTATACAGAGATTCTTTTCCCAAAAATTTTGATACGGATTTCATAACATTTTCTGCAAATCCTTTTAAATCATCTCCCGATATACCATCGTTGAAAATCTTGAGAAGATCGATGGGGCTTTTTGCCCATGACACCTTGGAATTCTCTGCTGTAGCCTCCCCTCCTGCCCAGGCAAGGAAGAGCTTAATAACAAATTGCAGTATTTCCTTGACTGCGGATAGTATTCTCTCCTGCTCCCTTACGGAAAATCCTCCCAGAATCTTTCTGGCTTCGTTATCCGCTGCTTCCGTCTCCCGAATGATACGTTCGAGCAGGTCGCCCAGAGCCCGGATATCTTCCCTGACATCCCCGGATTGACTTCTCAAAAGATTAAGCTGATCACGGATTCTTTCGACGCCAAGGCCCCTCTGACCGGATAGCAGACTCCTGACTGACCGGTATTCCCAGCCAAGGTCTCCAATCTGATTGCCGATTCTTTTAATGGAGTTTTTCGCCTGATTTAAATCATATCGTCTTAAATAGTACTCACTCATTCACTGTTTTCCTCCTATCAGGATCCCCGCGGCCAGTCTTTCTTTTGTCCGATGCCGGATCCACCTGGAAAAGGCCGGTCCCTTATAGCGGATGAAGGATTTGCTCCGGCAGGTGCTAATCCATCTTAACGGCCTCCGCCTCCGCCGCCTCCGCC
>CADBME010000408.1 GCA_902795715.1 uncultured Lachnospiraceae bacterium
ATTCTCTTTTTTCATCATAAAGGCCGGGTAGGACCGGCAGACCTGTGCCAGGCAGCAGCGGTCACAGTGGGGTGTGGTCCTGGCCGTACAAACCTCCCGCCCATGATAGACCAGCCTGTGGCATAGGGAATTCCCCTCCTCCGGCGGGACAATCTTCCATAAAGCCATCTCCACCTTTTTGGGATCTTTGAGATCATCTACCAGACCGATCCGGTTGGAGAGACGGATACAATGGGTATCCGTGACGATAGCCGGCTGGCCAAAGACGTCTCCCATGATCAGATTGGCACTTTTTCTTCCCACCCCCGGCAGGGCCAGTAATTCATCAAAAGTGCGGGGAACCTTTCCATGGTACTGATCCCTTAGGATCCTCATACATTTACTGATATCCCGGGCTTTGCTCCGTCCCAGCCCGCAGGGTCTGACGATTTCCTCGATCTCCTCCGGCTCGGCAGCTGCAAGGGCATTCACATCCGGATATCTGGCATAGAGATCTTTCACGATCACATTCACTCTTTCGTCCGTGCACTGGGCTGCCAGTCGGACACTGACCAGGAGCTTCCAGGCCTCATCGTAGTCAAGAGTGCAATCCGCATCCGGGTATTCGATTTTCAGCAGGCGGATCACCTCCGCCGCTCTCTCTTTTTTTCTCATTGGATTCCTCCGGAAAGTAAAGAATACAGGAAAAGAGGCAGGAGAGGACAGGATTCGGGTCTCTGTCTCCTTCTGCCTCCTTCGTTCCCCTAAGAAGTCTATAGGGAAAGTTCCTTTCCCGTAAGTAATGTGTAAGCCTCTTTGTATTTATCTGCCGTTTTCTGAATGACTTCATCCGGCAGCTCATAGTTGCTGTCCGGATTGGCTTTAAGCCAGTCTCTGACAAACTGTTTGTCAAAGGAAGGCTGCCCCTTTCCTGGCTGATAACCCTCTCTTGGCCAGAAGCGGGAGCTATCCGGCGTCAGCATCTCATCGCCGATCAGGATATTGCCTTCCTGGTCCAGGCCGAATTCAAACTTGGTATCGGCAATGATGATTCCCTTCTCCCAGGCATAGTCTGCGCACTTTTTATAGAGGGAAAGAGTATATTCTCTCAGGACATTAGCGTAAAAATCTCCCTTGCCCGGGAATTCCTTCTCCAGAATTTCCACAGACTTCTCATAGGAAATGTTTTCATCATGGTCACCAATCTCCGCCTTGGTAGAAGGTGTATAGATCGGCTCCGGCAGCTTCTGGGATTCCTCCAGGCCTTCAGGCAGACGGATGCCGCAAACGGTCCCGTTCTCCTTGTAGCTGGCCCAGCCGCTTCCTGTGATATAGCCACGGACGATACACTCGATGGGAAGCATGGTCAGCTTCCTGCAAAGCATGCTCCGGCCCCTGTAATTGTCATTTTGAAATGCTTCAGGCATATCTTCCACATGAGTGGAAAGCATATGGTTTTTCACCGTATTGCCGGTAAAATCAAACCAGAACGCAGACATCTGGGTAAGGACCTTACCCTTGTCCGGAATCTCATTTTTCAGTATCACGTCAAAGGCGGAAATCCTGTCTGTGACCGTCAGAATCAGGCTGTCGCCCAGATCATAGATTTCCCGGACCTTTCCTTCTTTAATCGGTTTGTATTCTTTCATGAATCAGACTCCTTCTTTCTCTTTTTAAAATGCTCGCAGACTATCATGTCAAGCTAATACTTTGAGCACACATTCCGAATACTCCCGGCAAACATCCTGCACAGTCTGTTGGAATGCTCAACGATATCATAGGACATGTCATGGTGAATCCAGTCGATCAGCTGGCCAAAAGTCACACTCTTCAAAAAACTCACCATGTATTCCAGATCTTCTACCGGGACATTCTTTATATAGGCCCTGGAATTAATATAGTTTCTCGTTACATACTCGCAAATCTTCATCAGCTGGAGCTCATAGAACTCACTGTTGGTATTCGCCCCGTGAAATATATGATGAATAGCCCTCTTGTGCTTGACGATTTCGTTAAGAGCCGCATGAACCTGCTCCTCGAAAACAGCATCCTCAGGCTGATTGGAAATCACCTTATCCGCCAGCTCCACGACCACTTCCTCAAGCAGGGATGGTATATCCTGGAAATGATAGTAAAAGGAATTGCGGTTTACTCCGCAATCTTCCACAATCTCCTTGACTGTAATCTGGGAAATCGGCCTCTCATTCAACAACTTAACAAATGACTTTTTGATCATTTTCTTGGCAAAGGGGGGCATATATAGTTACCTTTCTTACTGAATAATCTGCACTTATACCATGTATCATTTTTTAAACAGATTCGCTGCGACATACAAAGTTAACTATATCATAAATCCCATTTCTTGTCTTGAAAAACTTTCACTTAAAGGAAAAAATCTCATTTTATCAGTTCTTTGCTTTTCTCCATCACCTCAAGCAGGGTCCTGAGGTCGCGAAGTCCCCGCCCGGTCTCCAGCGAGTGATTGCCTCCTTCTGTAAGAAATAGAGGAATAGAATAATCAGAACATAATGTCTGCAAAACC
>CADBME010000409.1 GCA_902795715.1 uncultured Lachnospiraceae bacterium
GAAGTCCGGCGCTAAGGCTTACCTCGTTAACACAGGTTGGAACGGCACAGGCAAGAGAATCTCCATCCCTGACACACGTGGAATCATTGATGCTATCCTTGACGGATCCATCAAGAATGCTCCTACAAAGAAGATCCCTTACTTCGATTTCGAAGTACCTACAGAGCTTCCGGGCGTTTCCACAGAGATCCTTGATCCCCGCGACACATATGCTGATGCAGCTGAATGGGACAAGAAGGCTCAGGATCTTGCTGGAAGATTTATCAAGAACTTCGCTAAGTATGAGACAAATGAGGCTGGTAAAGCACTCGTTGAGGCTGGTCCTAAGCTCTGATATTTCTGAGTATCTTAAAACTTTCAGGGGTTGCTGCAAAGCAGCCCCTTTTTCATTTTTTTGATACTTTTTTAAAATATTTAAAATTTTTTGCGAATTTGGATATATAAATCTGACAAAGTGATATAGTGATTATATAAATCTTTTTAAGAGAGCTCAGAATAAAATGTCAAAATCAAGAGATATAAGAGTTATAAGGACTCAGACAGCATTACTTATAGCATTGGAAGACTTGATAAAAACAAATAAGCTTTCATGTATTACTATTACTGAGCTTTGTTCTAAAGCAAAGATCAACCGTAATACATTCTATTATCACTATAACAATATTTTTGAATTCCTTAATGAGCATAAACTGATCGTAATTGATGAGCTGAACAAGATTTCCGATGTCAGCAATACACATAATAAGCAAAGCCTTATTGATGTATTAAGTGTTATAAAACAGCATCCTGTTTTTATGAGTATTCTTATCTCGCCTAACTGCGATCTTGATTTCTTTAATGATATTTTCAGCGTTGCTTCAGATAAGGCCAAGGTAAGAATTGATAATCCCAGTGGTATTACAGCTGCAAAAGACCTGATTATCTGTAACTACTGTAATGCCGGCTGCAACGCAGTTATATGTTCATGGATTTTGAACGGAATGAAGGAATCTCCTGAAGAGATTGTTGATATCATTTCTGAAGTTTCCAGGAAAGGTCCGATTACTCTTCTTTTCCCTGAAAACTAAGTGTTCTCTTTATTTTCAGGAATATATATATTCCAAATCGGGAATCCGTCTATTACATCTACAAGTTCAATCTCAGCATCAGCGTTATAGTACTTGCGGATATATGCAATTTTGTATTCATAACCCCAACAGTCAACCAGCAGGATATTATCATTAGTAAGGTTCTTGAAAGGATTATAAGGATCACAGCCATTCTTTTCCAATGCATATATCTCACCCGGATGCCGCATCGTGCAGCCGCCAAAATAAGCATAATGATCGCTGAATAATCCCTGCTTTGGTCTGATCCAGGGATCATAGGAAAAATAAAAGTCCTGTATTCCAGACGCAAAATCCACAATATAATAATGATCAGGATCATTTTCCAGCCGTTCAATTATATTTGGTGAAGGTTTGCGGGTTACTGTCGGGAAAACGATCTTATCAGTTAAATATATATCTGAATATAACATCGTATTATTAAAATAATACTTATAATCTTCATCTGAACATTTCAATAAGGAAAAACTGCTAAGCGTTCTTGGAACTCTGGTTAAAAGAAGTAATACAACAAAAATTACCAGGTAAACAGCAACTGTACTCCTTTCTTTATAGAAAAGAGTTTTCTTCTTCTTAGCTAATTTGCTGTTTTCATTATAATTGAAGCCAGCAATAAGACAGGATGCTGCACAGAAATATACACCCCACTCAACACGGTACATAGTACGCCCATAAAATACAAAACCAGCAAACATGGCAAAAGATATAAAGATAAGGATCAATGAATAGAAACGTTTCTTATCTAATAATAAGGACAACAAGGCTGGGACAAAAAGCGTAAATGCAACCGGATATATTAAGATTCTTCTTGTTAAAATGACAAATAAAACATCACTAAATGTGATCGGATCAGAAGATACTGCTTTTTGTTGAAGTTCTGCAACTTTCTGAAGTGTTTCATCTGAATAAACATCACGGTCATCAAAATTCCATGAATTAAGCATTGCATAATCAACTAAATCCAGTCCAAGTACGCTGTACTCATCTTCAATAGCATAAAAATCCGGTTTTGTTTTATCTGTAATATTGCAGCGAAGAATATGGTATTCATTAAATTCACGATGTGACGCATCAAAATTTTTAAGCCAATCCCCCAGAAAATTTAAGCCATATAATATTCCAACTATGACCACGCATACTGTAAACCGTATTAATACATCAATGAATATCTTTTTCGAGCCCTTGGTTTCAGAATTATCATCTTTATCACTGAATTTCAGGTAGACATTATAAAGAAAGGCAACAACCAAAAAGGCGCAGTAGATCAAGATATTGCCGAAACGGATCATTGAACCGGATATCATCAATAAAGTGCCTAATACGACCGGAAGGATCTTATGTTCCTTTGATTCAAATAATCCGTGCAATATTAGCAGACCGCCAGCGATTCCTGCTGCTGAAGCAACCTTGGTGAACTGGACTA
>CADBME010000410.1 GCA_902795715.1 uncultured Lachnospiraceae bacterium
AGCCGCAGGTCGATCCTGATCGTATCGGTATCATCGGAATATGCGGATGGGGCGGCATGGCTCTTAACACTGCTGTTCTGGATACCAGGATCAAAGCTACCGTAGCGTCTACCATGTATGATATGACAAGGGTCAATGCCAAGGGATATTTTGATGCAGATGACAATGAAGAAGCAAGGTATCAGCAGAGAAAGAGCCTGTGCGCCCAGCGCATTGAAGACCTGAAAGCAGGAAAATATAAGCGTGCCGGCGGAGTGGTGGATCCGCTTCCGGAGGATGCTCCGTTCTTTGTCAAGGACTACTATGATTATTATAAGACGGACAGAGGTTATCACGAAAGATCCCTCAATTCCAATGAGGGATGGAACGTGATTGGATGCGAGTCTTTTATGAACCAGCCTATCCTTAAGTACAGCAATGAAATTCGAAGCGCGGTTCTTTTGATACACGGGGAAAAAGCCCACTCCTGCTACTTCAGCAAGGATGCTTATGCGGACATGATAAAGGACAGCAAATATACCGGCAACAAGGAACTTCTTATCATTCCGGAGGCTGTCCATACAGACCTGTATGATGGCGGCGGCAAAGGTGCGATTCCTTTTGATAAGTTGGAGAGCTTCTTTAAGGAATATCTGAAATAAGGTGGTAAATGAATAATCCGGCTTCAAGGCCGGAGATCGCCGGCACAGTTTCAGATATGGATTCCTACGATACGGTCATTATCGGATTCCCGATCTGGTGGGGAGTTGCACCGAGAATTATTGAAAGCTTTCTGGAAAGTTATGATTTTACAGGGAAAACTATGATTCCCATCCTCTTGCCGGTGTGATGGCCCAGAATAAGAGAAGTGACGCAGAGAAGAAACATGTTTGGTCAGTAGGAGCCAGCTGATAGGAGGGGATAAAAAATGAGTGAAAAGATTGTCCAAAATGCAGGAAGAGAACAGCTGGGAGAGTTTGCACCTATGTTTGCACATCTGAACGATGATGTGCTTTTCGGCGAAGTGTGGAATGAGGATGCAATCGATATCAGGACAAAGTGCATCATCACGGTAGTATCACTGATGGCATCCGGTATCACGGATACTTCACTGACATACCATCTGCAGAATGCGAAGGCTCATGGCGTGACAAAGGAAGAGATTGCAGCAATTATTACCCATGCCACAATGTATGTGGGATGGCCAAAAGGATGGGCTGTGTTCCGGCTCGCAAAAGATGTGTGGAACGAAGAAGTTCCAGGCCTGACGGAAAAAGAAAGATACCAGAATACGATATTCTTTCCTATTGGAGATGTGAATCCTTACGGGGAATTCTTTGTGGGACAGAGCTATCTTGCACCTGTTTCTACAGAGCAGGTACCCGTATTCAATGTAACTTTTGAGCCGGGATGCCGTAACAACTGGCATATCCACCATGCGAAGAGCGGCGGTGGTCAGATGTTGATTTGTATCGGCGGCAGAGGATACTATCAGGAATGGGGAAAAGAAGCGATAGAACTGACTCCCGGGAAAGTAATAAATATCCCGGCAGAAGTGAAACACTGGCATGGTGCAGCCCCTGACTCATGGTTTTCACACCTTGCGATTGAGGTTGTCGGAGATGAGACAGGCAATGATTGGCTGGAAGCTGTTTCAGATGAAGATTACAACAGACTAAGATAGGTGGAATGCGGATGACTGGACTTTTGAAGCACTGGTTTCACACTACAGGACCCTGGTGAGGTACATCAATTTTGAGGATAAAGGAATGGTGCTGGGTTACGGCTGTGGAAGTCCCGGTATGACGGGGAGAAGCAGATATCCCAGGGAAGCTTATCAGCTGGGAAGGAGTTTGTAAATGAAAAAGGTATTGATCCTTTCTGCAAGTCCGAGAAAAATGGGTAATTCTGATATCCTCTGTCAGCAGTTCATGAAAGGAGCCAATGAGACTGGGCATTCTGTGGAGCAGATTTATCTGTACGATGTAAAAATCGGATTCTGCAAAGCGTGTTATGCATGTTTCAAGACAGGGAAATGTGTACTGAAGGATGATATGGCAGAGATTCTTGAAAAAATGCAGTCGGCGGATATCCTTGTTGTAGCTACACCGACATATTTTATGACAATGAACGGGATGTTGAAAAATACGATAGATCGTTTCCTTCCCAAGTGGCAGGATCTTGACGGCCATGATGTGTATCTGATCATTACAGGGCATGACGGTAAAGAAGGTCTGTCTCTAGTCGGCGAGGAACTGACTCATATATTCCGTGAGCTTGGGAATAATGTGAAGGGCATCATCTGGGGCGAAGGAGTCTGGCAAAAGGGTGAGGTCGAAGCTACGAAAGCGTTGGATGAAGCGTATAAAGCCGGTCTGTCCGTATGATAATAATACCAGTTAGACATTTGTGTAGAATTTAAAACGATGGATGGTGGGGAGAAATCCCTATCGTCCATTTTTTGCACTATGAAATAACAGCCGGGAGTATGGTAGTACTGTCTAAAGTGTAAAATATAATCTGAAGTGTAATAAAGAAATAAAGAAATAAAGAATTACAGATACGATTTCAGTGTCTTTTTCTGCTTTATCATGATAAAATATTTCTAATAAGGCAGCTGGGATTTCAGCCGGAAAGTTTGTGACAGATTATCTGCCATGTAACTTTTCGGCTTTTTTATTTTTGAACAAACTTATGTTGGAGGTGAGATATGATCAATAAACCGGAAGAAGTTGTTGGTATTTGTGGTCTGTTTTGCGGAACCTGTCCATCCTACGCCGATGGAGTCTGTGATGGCTGCCTCTCTGACAAGGTCAAAAAAGAGTGCGCTGTCTGCAGTCCGGGTTTCAGGGACTGTGCAAAAGCACACAGCATTACCTGGTGCAATGAATGCCATGATTTTCCCTGCCAAAGGCTGAAGGACTTTAAAGATGTCCATGTGGTTGATGGAATCAGTCATCATGAACACATCATGGAATATGTTGCCAGACAAAGGGAAATTGGTATTACTGCCTGGGTAAAGGAGCAGGAAAAGTCCAATTCATGTTCGGTCTGTGGGACACTTACCGTCTGGTGTGAAAGGACATGCAGAAAATGTGGAAAAAGCAGACCAATCGTCAGAACCGGCAAATGAAATGCTTGAATTACTTTCTGCAGACCAGATTCCAGGGTGCATCGCAGGGTATTTCAGGAGGGAGTGAAAGAAAAAACACTTAGAAAGGATAATGATATCCTGGAGCCTTGCGTATTTTATCCAAGAGCAGAAAAAGTAACCGACATTGCTCTGGCAGCGGCAAAATGCCTTAATACAAAGTACCTGATTGCTTCTTCTAATGCGAAGGGCTTATATGGTTATGCCGCCACATGTATGAATATACCTGGAATGATTATCGAGAGAGGTTATGGATGTATTCAGCGGGAGGAATGGATCCAAGGTCATATGGATTCTGTCTTCCTTTTGATGGATCATTTCGGGATGTATCCACTTGAAAAAAAGATTGAAAAATGTGAGCAGGTCATATATCCACGTTCGGCTTATGTCACCTTTGACAGAAGAGGAGTCTGGAATCCTGCAATCAAGGTAAATCAAAAGGTGAAAAAAGGTGATCTTCTTGGAACGATCACTGATTTCTTTGGAAATGAAATCAAAAAGTATTATGCCGATTACGATGGAACGATCATCTATTATATTGCCGGCATGTGCATCCTTGAAGGAGATGAAGCGATTGCTTATGGAATTGATGAATGAGGATAGTTATACTACATCATTCTTTATTTTTTGCTACATAGCATTTTCTGTAATGGCCCTCAAATCCATTAAAAATGCTATGTATTTTTCTATAGAAAAAGATATAAAATATGAGTATTTTTCTATAGAAAAAGATATAAAATATGAGAATTATTCTATAGAAAAATATGTATTCTTATGGTATGATGGTAATCAGATAAGGGTAGGATTGGAATAGGAGTGTGATTACATGCTGAGACGTCATATCATGAGCGATTTAAGAAAATGGAATAAAAAAAAGAATCGAAAGAGCCTTATCATCAGCGGGGCCAGACAGGTTGGAAAAACTTACACGGTAAGAGCTTTCGCGGATGAATGCTATGAATCACTGATCGAATTGAACTTTCTGGAACAACCTGAACTGAAAGAAATATTTGCGGGTAATCTGGATACGGATACGTTGCTGCTGAATATATCTGTCTATAGGCCGGTTGACAAGATCGTGGCGGGAAAAACACTGATTTTTCTAGACGAGATTCAGGAGTGTCCGCAGGCGGTTGCCTCTTTGAAATTCTGGACTATGGATGACAGATATGATGTGATTGCGTCCGGGTCCGCACTAAGTATCAGCTACAATAATCCTTCCTCCTATCCGGTGGGTTATGTGGACTATTTCGATATGTATGCGCTGAATTTCAGGGAATATCTGTGGGCTAATGATATAGATGACCGGGTTATTGACGCAGTGTATGAATGCTTTCTGGAGAAAAAACCGGTTCCTTCTGCCATCCATGGAAGAATGATGACATTGCTTCAACAATATATGGTGATTGGCGGTATGCCTGAAGTTGTCAACACATTGCTTTTAGAGAAGAGCATTTCAGAGGCAGATAAGGTGCAAAGGACAATCTACCGGGATTATATTGCTGATATCGCCCATATGGCACCAGCTACGGTAAAGATGAAAGCGGAAAAATGTTATCGGTCCATTCCCCTGCATCTGTCTGGTGAGAATCATAAGTTTAAATACAGTACGGTTGAGAGCAAAGGGACTGCCTCACGTTTTGAAACCAGTCTGGACTGGATAAAGGGAGCCTGTATGGTAAAGGAAGTTTGTAATCTCAAGCGTGTTGAATATCCACCCGATCTGTATAAGGATGGATCGAATTTCCGATTGTATCCGACGGATATCGGAATGCTGATGGCTGCCTGTGATCCC
>CADBME010000411.1 GCA_902795715.1 uncultured Lachnospiraceae bacterium
GCAGATGATTCGGACGGAGCCCTTGCGACGAATGATCTTGCACTTATCGCAGATAGGCTTCACTGATGCTCTAACCTTCATCGTTTCTTTCTCCTTTCCAAAACGCTAAATCTTACTATAGCATTTTTCATTGTCAAAAGCAAGCACAAATAATACAGACTTTCAGAATAATATCCGGGATCTTTTGTGCATTTTCTTTAAACAGAAAAAACATAAAGTCCCGGAAAAGCTATTATATCTCTTCAGATTACAGGTCCGAGATAAGGAAAAGGTATTATTTATCTCTCCAGATAATTCTGCCCTTGGTCAGATCGTAGGGTGAGAGTTCGATGGTCACTTTATCTCCAGGTAAAATCTTGATAAAGTTCATACGAAGCTTTCCGCTGATGTGTCCGAGTACCTGATGGCCGTTCTCTAACTCCACCTTGAACATGGCATTGGGCAGCTTCTCCACAACTCTGCCTTCTACTTCAATAACATCTGATTTTGACATAATCTACCTCCCATTTTCCTTTCTTTTCATCCGGAGCTCATGGACTCTCTCCCGAATCCATCTGTCTTTGCCGCTTTCATCCGGCAGCTTGTCATAGTCTGCTGCCGTACGTTCAGATCGTATCATCTGAACGTGTTTTTTCTTTTTACACTTCGGATTGACCAGGAGTCGTCTCTCTCCGTCACACAATCCGACACGATCTCTGTCCTCACTCACAATCATATAAAGCCGGCCTTTATCATGACCGCAGAGGGACTCGGCAAAATAGCCTGTTTTATATTCTACCATAAAATCTCCCTGTTACAAGAAAAAATATTAAATATTTTCATATTATTATTTATGCAGGCATAGGAAGACGCAAAAATCAAAGGCTTTCACGAACTGTTTCCCTGCAGCAAAACTCCCGCTGATCCCAGATATCGATGCCCAGACAGACAATCGCCACAACCGGACAAAAAGGAATCCGGTGTGGCGATGATCAAAGCTATTTACTTGGCCGGTGTGAAACCCTTTCAGATCAGCCCAGCACTTTTGTGATGGCTGCAAATACATCATTGATGTCCTGTGTGCCATCTACCGTCAGAAGAACGCCTTTGGCATTGTAATGATCGATCAGTGGCTGAGTCTGTTCATGATATACGTCCAGTCTCTTCTTGACTGTCTCAGGCTTATCATCCTCTCTCAGAATCAGGTTCTGGCCACAGGTGTCACAGATTCCCTCCACCTTTGTGGGATTGTAAACGATGTGGTAGGTTGCTCCACAGCCTACACAGGCTCTGCGGCCGGACATCCTTGTGATGATATTCTCATCCGGCACATCCACGTTGATGGCACAGTCAATCTTCTCGTTCTGATTATTGAGAGCATAATCCAGAGCCTCTGCCTGAGGAATGGTTCTGGGGAATCCGTCCAGGATAAATCCCTTCATGCAGTCTTCTGCTTTGATGCGGTCTACAACCAGGTCTACAACCAGCTCATCAGGAACCAGCTGGCCGGCATCCATATATCCCTTTGCTTTCTTGCCAAGCTCAGTATTATTCTTGATATTGGCACGGAAAATATCTCCTGTGGAAATATGCGGAATTCCATACTTCTCTGAAAGCATCTTGGCCTGTGTTCCTTTTCCTGCACCCGGTGCTCCAAGCATAATGATCTTCATAAGTCATGTCCTCCAAAATAATTAAAGTTATTTCAAGATTATCCACAAATATATTGTACAATTTATCGGATACAAATGCAAGCCTGCAATGAGGGCAGGCAGGCCTCAATGATCATCCTCTCCAGATCTTCAATGACTCCGTAGACAAACTGTTCTTTATCGCATGTCTCCTGACCGGAATCTTTCTCTCCCTCGCAAGGTTTCATCTTCCCCTTGTATCCAGCCAGCGAGAAGATGCCATGCAGCGCTTCCAGTGTCTCTTCTTCACATAGTAAGCCCCATTCATACTGATCAAGCAGGTGGGCAATACAGGAAACAAGCCCAAGCATAGGGCCTGAAGATTCAAGAGCATCCAGACGTTCTGAAAAAAGATGTCTGGGAAGTAGTTCATCAGATTCGTACTCCCTAATCAGCCTCTGGTATATCTGCGCCTCACTGGTTCCGAATCTCCTTACCCGGCTGATAATCTTGTGCTGACTCTCAGCACACATCCCATTTTGCAGGAACAAGGCTTCTTTAACAGATTGTTTTACTGTTTTACCGATCAGTTCGCCAAGCTTGCTGAACTTGCCTGCATCGGTTAAAAAAAGGTCTGATTCAGCATTGGCAATGATTATGATACCATCCGTACCGGACCCTGTTGCAATTCCATGGGAGTTGACACTGGGAGCAAGGAGCTCCTGAAGTGCGGCAGTTTTGGCCTCTGTGGCTGTAACCAGGGCTCTGGCCATGGTTCCCTCATACAGATCAGCATCTATATATAGAATGGTATTGATCGTGCCGGGTTTTATGGTCAGGCTTTCCATTCCACTCTGATCCGGTTCCTTCTCTCCCTTCCTTCCGGTCTCCTCATACCAGACAGCAGGATCTCCGACCCTTCCACCGCTGGCTTCGATTCCTGCCGTTGTGATGGCCGTGACCGACAGGTCTTTGAAAGACTCTGTGATGACGGAAGCATTCTCCATCTGGGCGGCAGTTTCCAGTCCGACCGTCGTCGTCTCTGCCAGTCCGATTTCCCGGAGAGTAAGACGCATATGCTCACTGTAGCTGTCGGCCTTCATCTCAACCTGACACCCGCGACCGTAATTCCCATCATGATTGAGGGCAGCGGTCAGATCCGTCCGATAACCACCATTAAAAGGTGCTGTACTTAGCACCTTCCTCTTTCCTGAAAAAGAAACAAGAATACTTCGATCGAACCGATGAACTTCATCCCCACCGGCTAGTGTATAAATCTTCATCTTGTTCTCGCCCTCCACAACACACAGATTATCACACCTTCGAGTTTTCTGAAATTCGGATACCCTCATTCCCTGCTCTTCTGCTGACTTTAATTGTATCATCACCCGTTATGGACCGCAACAGAAACTCCGCCCTTCCCGGATGTTTATCCGGGTCAAATAAGGCTTTTGCTATGGTATCCGAATACAAAGGCAAGAGATATGTTAATTTTTGACAAAATGTGCTAATTATGCGATAAAGGAAAATCGGAAGAAGGCTTTAAGTGAAAGAATAAACAGTATTTCAACAAGAAATTCAGTTTGAAAATCATTTCCTAATACATGAGCATATGATATAATTTTAGTCAGTAAAGTTAATAAAAAGTCTTGTCAGGACTTTATGATTGGAGGAAATATTTATGAAAGTATCACCGTCAGCCTGTATTCAGCTGAAAGAAGGCACCCATATCGCCAAGTGTGTTTTAATGCCGGGAGATCCTCTTCGGGCCAAATATATCGCGGAGAATTACCTGGAAAATGCTGTTTTATTTAATGATGTGAGAAATATGCTGGGATATACCGGGACTTATCAGGGTAAGGAAGTGTCTGTCATGGGTTCCGGAATGGGAATTCCTTCCTTGTTGATCTATGCTCACGAACTCTACAATTACTTCGATGTTGACACCATCATCCGGGTGGGAACAGCCGGAGCTCTGCAGGATTCTGTTTGTGTAAAGGATGTCGTAATTGCGTCCTCAGCTACAACCAATTCCTCATGTATCAACATCTATGATCTGCCGGGCGTTGTCACACCGGATGCGGATAATATCCTTCTTAAAACAGCCGCAATTGCTGCTGAGGAGCTTGGAATCAAGGTGGATGTGGGAAGTGTGTTCACTTCAGATTATTTTTATCATCCCAATCCTTCTTTTAATGTGAAGGCTAAAGCAGCCGGTCATCTGGCAGTAGAGATGGAAACGGCAGGTCTTTACCTGTGTGCCAAGGCTAACCGGAAGAGAGCCCTTTCCATTCTGAGTATCTCCGATCACATCATGACGGGAGAGTTCTTATCTCCGGAAGAGATCCGGGAAGGTTTCAGTGATATGATGGAAATCGCTCTGGTCACTGCGGTATGCAGCCTTTGAAACAAATTATTTGAGAAAAAAACGCCGCACTAAGCAGATTTGCTAGTGCGGCGACTTTTTTTATCCTGTCAAAAGAATTATTGAAAGAATATCTTATATTAATCCTATTAATCCGGCTTCCGGCCATGATCCAGGATCCTAAACGGCTGCAATCTCCTTGGATGCAACAATGTCAACGCCTGTGCCTGCTGCATTGGCTACAATCACATCACCGATGTGAACCGGAGCCTGAACAACAACCGGCTTGATTTCAGCGAGAACGTCAAAGATCTTTCCTTTAGGAATATCATCTTTTGTCTTTACGGAAAGAACAGGAAGAACTCCGCCCTGGCAGCGAACGATGGATGTTACCACTCTGGTAGGATTGGTTACTTCCTTAGTAGCATATTCTTTTCCACGGGGGCAGGTATTACCTTTAACGTCGGTTACTTCTCCGTTCTCTAATGTAACTGTAATCTGGCAGCCAAGAGGGCATCTGATACAGGTTAAATTTCTCTTTTCCATAATTACGCCTCCTCAATCTTAACCGTGATGGTCTCGAGTCCGTCAAAGGCCTCAAGATCGGATTTCTTCAGGATGATCTGCTCCATTTCGCCCGGAGCCATAACCTGTTTTCTTCTGTGCTGTTTTCTCTCATCGTTGAAATAAACGCTGATATAGCTGTTTTTGAATACAGCGCCAACACGGAAACGAACGGTAAGCTTATCTTCCATATTGTCAAGATGGATGGTGGTAGGAACAGTGTAGCGAGCGCCGTCTGTAGCATTCACTTTGATTACCTTGCCGGACTTCTGAGCATCTTTGCCGTAACGGCCTTTTACATATTTAGCTGCGTTAGCTCCGGCTGCCGTAGCTTCCTCGGAAACATAGTCAACCAGGTCATGTACGTGAAGTACGTTACCACATGCAAAGATACCTTCGATATTGGTCTCAAGGCTTTCATCTACAAGCGGTCCGTTTGTAACAGGGTTCATCTGAACATCAGCCTGCTTGGACAGTTCGTTCTCGGGAATCAGACCTACGGAGAGAAGGAGAGTATCACAGTCATAGTGCTCTTCTGTTCCGGGAATCGGCTTTCTGTCCGGGCCAACCTCAGCGATGGTAACGCCTGTCAGACGATCTTTACCTTCGATATCGATTACAGTATGGCTTAACTTCAGCGGGATGTCAAAGTCATCCAGACACTGAACGATATTTCTCTTCAGACCACCGGAGTAGGGCATAACCTCGGCAACAACCTGAACATCAGCACCCTCGAAGGTCATACGTCTTGCCATGATCAGTCCGATATCACCGGAACCGAGGATGACACATTTCTTGCCGGGCATGAAGCCTTCCATGTTAACCAGACGCTGAGCTGTACCTGCAGAGTAGATACCTGCGGGACGATATCCGGGGATATTCAGGGCTCCACGCGGTCTCTCACGACATCCCATAGCAAGGACAATAGCCTTAGCCTGGATCTGAACCATACCTTCATTACGATTCATGGTTGTAACAACCTTGTCACTGGAGATGTCAACAACGATTGTGTTCAATTTATACTCAATATCAAGATCAGCAGCCTGATCGATGAAGCGCTGTGCGTACTCAGGTCCGGTCAGCTCTTCCTTGAATGTATGAAGACCAAAACCGTTATGGATACACTGGTTAAGGATACCACCGAGACGGTCATCTCTTTCGATCATCAGAATGCTGTCAACGCCTTCTTTTTTCGCTGCGATTGCTGCTGCAAGACCTGCAGGACCACCGCCAACGATTACAACATCATAAGATTTCATAATTGTATTCCTCACTTTCCTTCAGAATTAGTCTTCCTTGATCTTACCAGTAAGAAGCTCGGATCCGGGCACGTTCTTTCTGACTGCTGTCATCGGAATGCCAAGCTCTCTGGAAAGGATCTCCATGGTCTTCGGAGTACAGAAACCAGCCTGGCAGCGTCCCATACCTGCACGGGTACGACGCTTGATGGCATCCATGGATCTTGCACCAACCGGACGGTTGATAGCATCAACGATCTCGCCTTCTGTAAC
>CADBME010000412.1 GCA_902795715.1 uncultured Lachnospiraceae bacterium
CTTAAGTGGTCCTACAACTCTGTTCTGAGAATCCTTACAAATGAAGTATATCTTGGAACTGTTATTCAAGGAAAAAGTACAACACCGAATTATAAGATAAAGAAGCGTGTATATAAGGACCCGGCGGATTGGATCCGGGTCGAAAATATGCATGAACCTATTATTGCAAAAAGCGATTTTGACCTTGTTCAGGATTTGCTTTTGCGAGATACCCATGTCTCTCCTGGTCAGACGGATCTCTTTCCTCTGGCAGGTCTGCTTTATTGTGCCGACTGCGGAGAACCGATGATCCGCAAAACAGTCCCTTCAGGCGGGAAACGATATGTGTATTATGTGTGCTCGGGTAACAAAAGAGACAAAACAAAGTGCAGCATGCATTCTATCTCAGAGAAAAAACTGATGGAAGCGGTCCTTAATCTTTTAAAAACGTGGATAGGAACTGTAATAGCATTATCAGAGGCAACAGATATCATATGCAAGTCTCGAGAACTGAAACCGGAAGTTGTTAAGTGCGAAGAACGTATCCGTATGCTTTTAGACGAGGCAGAGAAAAACAGTAGCCGAAAGAAGAATCTGTATGATGATTTCAAAGATGGGATCCTTACTCAAGAAGAATATTCTGAGTTGAGAGAACAGTATCAAAGACAGGGGGAAGGTATTGAAAAAAGTATCTCTAATCTGAAAGCAGAGAGGGAAAGTATCCTTGCAAACGAATCACCTAAACTGACTTGGATAGAGAAAATAAAGAGTTTTAAGGAAGAGAAAACAATTGATCGGAGGATCATCTGTTTTCTAATTGATCGAATTGCGGTCTTCAATAACAGTACTCTACAAGTAACTTATCGTTTTCAGGAAGAAGTAGCCGTAATGAAGCATATTATGGAGATTTATTCAGAGAGTACGAAGGAGGCTGTCTAAATGGCACGAAAAAGCAGAAAAGAAAATGCAAAGGCTACCACGCTGAAACTTTCGACAGCACAAACTTATAGAACAGGCATTTATGTGCGCTTGTCAAGGGAAGATGAACGCAAAATTGAAAGCAACAGTATAGAAAATCAAATTGCTTTTCTGAAGGACTTTATTAGAAAGAGCACTGATCTTGATTTTTCAGATGTATATGTTGACAACAGTTTTACTGGAACCAGTTTTGATAGACCGGGTTTTAGAAGAATGATGGAGGATGTTCGTAACGGAAAAATCACCTGCATAGTTGTAAAGGACCTGTCCAGACTGGGAAGAAATTATCTTGAGGCAGGGAATTACATCGAAAGTATTTTTCCGTTTTTTGGAGTTCGTTTTATTGCCGTAACAGATCAGTATGATAGCTTAAGAGCAAGCCCGAGTGAGGATGGGCTGACAGTTCCTTTGAAAAATCTTATAAATGAAGCTTATGCGAAAGATATCTCCAAAAAAATATGCACATCTTTCGAAAACCAATTCAAACAAGGAATCTTTTTGGCAACAACAGCTGCATACGGTTATATAAAAGACCCTTATGATTCACATATGGTTCTTGTAGACGAGGATGTCAAAGATATCGTAATTCGTGTTTTTAATGAATACATCAATGGCAAAAGCTTGGCTGGGATTGCAAGGAGTTTAAATATAGATGGAATTCCTGCTCCTAGCGTTTACTGGCAGAAAAAAGACATCATTCATAAACAGAAGTATTCCAGTGTCTGGGAGGGAAAACAAATAAGACGGATACTGCAGAACCCAATCTATACAGGAGATGTATTGATTTCCAAAACTCAAAAGTGCTATTACAAGGGGATTACTTCACCAGTTAAGCGTAACGATGGTTATTATGTGAAAGACCATCATGAGGCGATTATAGACCATGATACTTTTCAACAAGCTCAGCAACGTTTGAAGGAAAGGAGAGAATCGTATTTCTCAACACGCAATGAGAGAAGAACAGGGGATGGGTATTTCAAAGAAAACATTTTTAGAGGAATCCTTTACTGCGGGGATTGTGGTAAAAAGATGTATCTATATCATAAAACTGTGAAACTGGTAAACAGCGTTGGTCATTATAACACTTATATATGTAGACGCTCTTCAACCAATGGTTTGAATGATCCTCCAAAGAACGTGAAAGCAGAAGATCTCGAAACAATGGTTTTAGATCTGATTCGCCAGCATATTGCAGTATACGAAGATACGAAGCACATTATTCACGTCTTGAATCGGAAGCCAGATGCAATTAATAAGAAGTATGAGTTAGAGGCAGAATTGGCAAAGCTGGAAAACCAAAGAGATAGAACGATAAACTATATCAATAATCTGAGGGATGATTATAACAGCCAACTGTTCTCGGAAAGAGAATATCTTGAGCTGAAGGCTGGATATCTTTCTGAACTTGATACGATCGACAGCAGAGTTGAAGAAGTCAGAAATCGTATAGAAACATATTCGGAAACATATTGCGGAAGCAATGAGTTGTCTGATGTTTTTCAAAAGTATGCTGATGTAACCGAATTAAGCAGGGAAGTGGTTCTTGCATTTATTCGGAAAATCACATGCTTTAGTAAAACGAGTTTTGAGGTTGAATACACTTTTGATGATGAGCTGCAGAGATTAATGAAACTAGCAGAAGAAAGGGAGATGATTACTTGAGTAATTATAGTATTTGCGCTTATATGCGATTGTCTGATGAAGATCGAGACCTCTTTGGCCGTAAGGCAGAAAGTGAAAGTATCACTTCGCAGAGACGACTCATTCATAATTTCATTAACGAACACTCTGAGTTTAATGGATGCAGTGTGATTGAGAAATATGATGATGGCTTTTCAGGGCGATATTTCGATACAAGACCTCAGTTCAAAGAGATGATAGAACTTGCGAAGAAGGGAAAGATAAACTGTATCATTGTAAAAGATTGTTCTCGATTTGGGAGAGATTATGTAGAATTGGGAGATTATCTGGAGCAGCTTTTCCCATTTCTGGGAATCCGATTTATAGCTATCAATGATCATTATGATAGCCAGACATGTAAAGGCGGACTGGATATTGC
>CADBME010000413.1 GCA_902795715.1 uncultured Lachnospiraceae bacterium
GGACATCACCCTTTGCCTTCACAGGCAACAAATTCGAATTCCGTATGGTTGCCTCGACCCAGTCGATTGCCGATCCCAACACAGTCCTCAACACCATCGTGGCTGAAGTCCTCTGCGACATGGCCAATGAACTCAAGGAGGCGGAAGACTTCAGCATGGCGGTTCACGACATGATCAAGACCACCATCGCCGCCCATTATCGAATCATCTTTAACGGGGACGGATATTCCCAGGACTGGGTAAAAGAAGCGGAAAGAAGAGGACTCCCCAATATCCAGAGCATGGTGGACGCCATCCCGGCTCTGGTAAGCCAGAAATCCATCGAATTATTTGAAAAACATGGGGTCTTTACCCGGACCGAACTGGAATCCCGGGCAGAAGTCATGTATGAATCCTACTCAAAAACAGTTCATATCGAAGCCCTGACCATGATTGACATGGCAAAGAAACAGATTGTACCAGCCGTGATCCAATACCAGAACGGTCTGGCCAGCTCCGTCAACGCCATCAAAGCCGCCAGCCCCGACGTGGACAACTCCGTACAGATCTCACTGATGCGGGACATCTCCATAAACCTTAAAGCAACCTATGAAGCTTTAGGAGAACTGGAAAAAGTCACGGCAAAGGCAGAAAGCTTCAGCCCGGGTCAGGAACAGGCACGATTCTACCACGATGTAGTCTGCAAAGTTATGCTGGAATTGCGGGAACCGGCAGACCGTCTGGAGATGCTGGTAGCAAAATCCGCCTGGCCCTTCCCCTCCTATGGCGATATGATATTTGAAGTGTAGTGGGACAGTGGGGACGTTTCATATTGTCCCACATTGTAGCATGTTTAACAAAGTGGGACAATATGAAACGTCCCCACTGTCCCACCTTTAAGGAGATTACTATGCCGATTCACAAGACTATTCCAATGAAAGCCTTTTTGATCCTGGTCTTTCTTTCAGGGATTCTTCTATATCCTGCTTTTTGTCAGGATAAGGTCCAGGAGGTTGATGCCGCGACAGTTTCTGCCAAGGAAACCCAGGCGATTCAGCTCCTTTCTCCAAAAAAGGGAAAGGGTGTTGGCATCTCTAATAAAAAGGTGCAGAAGTGGTGGGATCACTACAAGAAGAATAAAGCCAGGAAGATGGCCAATGGGAAGGAGAGGACCCGGCCTGATCCGGTGGTACTCAAGTGGGGGTCTTCCATGAAAAAAGGGACTTCCTACCGGGTTTTAGTCAGCCTGAAAGAAGATTTTTCCCACCCTTTGGTCTATAATACAAAAGAAAAGTCGAAAAAGATTTACCGGCTGCGTCGTAATACCACCTACTACTGGAAAGTTACGGCTGCTTCGGGCACCGGGACGGTCACTTCCCCGGTTTACTCCTTCTATACCAAAGATTGTGCCCGGACCATGAAAGTAGGCGGGGTGGATAATATCCGGGATCTGGGGGGTTACATGACCGAATTCGGCACCAGGATCCGTCAGGGGAGGGTCTATCGTTCAGCCAATCTGAACAAGACGACGAAAAAAGGAAAGAGAGTCCTTGTCAATCTCCTGAAGATCCGGACAGATCTTGACCTTCGCAGAAAGGGAGAGGGAGGTGCCGGCAAAAAATCTCCGGTCCTGAAAAACTATATCCATATCCATGGCAAGGGTTATGAAAAAATGTGGAAGACCCGAAAGGGGAAAAAGACCATAGTCAAGGAGATGAAAATTTTTGCTGATGAGAGTAATTACCCTGTTCTCTTTCATTGTACTTATGGAAGAGACCGGACCGGAACTCTTGCATTTATGCTGAACGGTTTACTGGGTGTTTCCAAAAAAGATTTATACAGAGACTTCGAACTCACCTTTCTTTCCGGAAAGAGCGGATCAAAGGAAAGCGGCAAGAAGAGGATGAAGCGTTTTGACAAGGTCTATAAGTATATGTCCGGCTACAGAGACAGGACTAAACCACTGTCCTACAACATTGAAGCTTTCTTATTAGACAACGGAATGCAGAAAGATGAGATTGACACGATCCGTACAATCATGCTGGAGTAAGACCAGGGATTGTGGGAGTGCCCGGCACGGGATAAGCTTAATATACTAAGGAATCGTCCTGTGGACGCTTCCCTGTAGTCTATATGAAGCAATTATGAAATGGAAAGGAGACATCGTATGACAAAAGCACCTGGAAAATGTATAATTATAACCCTGCTTACTTTGTGCATCCTCCTTTCCCAATCGGGGATGCCTGTTCAGGCCGGGCAGGCTATGGAGGCAAAGTATGTGACCGGAAATGTGCCGGACCTCTA